>RKAV01000075.1 GCA_014846175.1 bacterium
GAGATTTAGCAACTAGTGGTAAATTAGGACTAGGTGTTGATATAGAAAATGGATTTAAACCTAATTACGTTCCTTTAAAAGGGAAGAGTAAATTAATTAAAGAGTTAAAGAAAGATGTTAAAGAAAGTGATCATATAATACTTGCAACCGACCCAGATAGGGAAGGAGAAGCTATATCTTGGCATTTAAAAGAAGCTTTAAATATAAAAGATGATGATTATTCAAGAGTGCTTTTTTATGAAATCACGAAAGATAGTGTTTTAGAAGCTATTAAACATGAAGGGAAGATTGATCAAAACCTTGTTAAAAGTCAAGAAACAAGAAGAATACTTGACCGAATAATTGGTTTTAGATTATCTAAGTTATTACAATCTAAAATAAAAGCTAAGAGTGCTGGACGTGTTCAAAGTGTAGCTTTAAAATTAATTGTTGATAGAGAAAGAGAAATAGAAGCATTTAAACAAGAAGAGTATTATACTATAAGTGCTTTCTTTGATGATACTGAAGCTAATCTATTTGAATATAAAGATAAAGAGATTAAACTTACTTGTAAGGAAGATGCTGATAAAGTAATTAATAGTCTTGCAAGTGACTATAAAGTATATTCAGTAGAAGAAAAACTAAAAAATAAGAAAAGTAAGGCACCTTTCACTACTTCAACCTTACAACAAGAAGCAGCTAATAAGTTAGGTTTTCCTACTAAGAAGACAATGATGATAGCACAAAAACTTTATGAAGGAATTGATCTTGGTAGTGAAACTACTGGTTTAATAACTTATATGAGAACTGACTCTATTCGTTTATCTGATGAGTTTATTCATAATACTTTTAACTATATTGAAAAGAATTATGGTAAAGAATATATTGGTTATCCAAAGCAAGCTAAGAAAAAAGATAATGTTCAAGATGCTCATGAAGGTATAAGACCTACTAGTATATTAAGACGCCCAGAAGATGTTAAGAGTCATTTATCAAGTGATGAGTTTAAATTATATCGTTTAATCTATTATAGAGCTTTAGCTAGTTTAATGGCAGATGCTAAGGTAAATCAAACGACAGTATTATTTGATAATAACGATTATCACTTTAAAGCAACAGGTAGTGTTATTGTCTTTAAAGGTTATTTAGAAGTATATCAAGTTTATGAAACAAGTGATGAGAATTATCTTACTGGTTTTGTTAAAGACCAAGTATTAAAAGCAACTGACCTTGTTAGTGAACAACACTTTACGAAACCACCGGCAAGATATACAGAAGCATCTCTTGTTAAAAAAATGGAAGAGTTAGGTATTGGTAGACCATCTACTTATGCTCAAACTATTGATACTTTAAAGCAAAGAGCTTATGTAACTTTAGAAGAAAAGAAATTTCATCCGACAGAGATGGGAGTTGAAACTACTGATAAATTACAAGAATTCTTTAAAGATTTAATTAATGTAGAATATACAAGTAAGATGGAAGAAGATTTAGATAAAATTGCTAGTGGAGAATTAGTTTGGAATGAAGTATTAAAAGAGTTCTATGATGAGTTTGAACCACGAGTTAAGAAAGCTTTTGATGAAATGGAAAAAATACCTGACCAAGAAACAGGAGAAACATGTCCAGAATGTGGACACCCCCTAGTCATTAGAAAAGGTAAGTATGGTGAATTTACCGCTTGTAGTAACTATCCAGAATGTAAATATGTTAAGAAAGAAGAAAAACAAGTAATAGAAGTAGTGCCTTGTCCTAACTGTGATGGAATGATTTTAGAGAGAAAAACAAGGAAAGGTAAGACTTTCTATGGTTGTAGTAACTATCCTAAATGTAAAACAGCTTTTTGGGATAAACCATTAGATTCAAAATGTCCTAATTGTAATTCACTATTATTAGAACATGGTGATCAAATAAAATGTAGTAGTTGTGACTATACAAAAAACAAATAAAGAAGTTTATCTTCTCTATTTGTTTTTTTCTTTACTATGATGAATCTTTAAATATCTTTCATATTCAAATAAATCATTAGGAGTCATATCAAGAAAATAGCACAATTCAGGAATTAATACGGAAGGAAAATTTAACTTTCCATTCTCATATCTTGAATATAAATCTTGACTTATTCCAAGATGCGTTGCTATTTCCTTTTGAGTAATATTTTTAACTCTTCTTTGCTCTTTAATTTTTTCATGAAAATCCATCTGCATATAAATCACCGTACTTAAAGTTTAAGGCAATAAGAATACCAATGTCAATCAAAATTTGACATTGAGATAAAAAAAGAGTATAATAAGTGAACTAAATGGGGGGATAGTGTTATGAAAGAAATAACGATTGATAAAACTAATACAATGAATTTAGAAGTGGAAACATTTAAAAAAGAAGAAACACGTGCTTCTTCTAAACTAAAAGAAGACGATATAGCAAGAAAAAAGGAGTTACAAATAGCTAAAGAAAAAGCTAAGAAAGATAAGAAAATTAGAAACTTTAAATTATTTGGTAAAGCAGTAGCCTTATCTTTATTCTGTACTTTTTCCATTAAAGGTTATAGTGCTGTTAATGATAAGATAGTAGAAGATAAAGAAAATAAAGCTATGGAAGATTATTCTAAAGATATTACTAAAGTTATTTTAAATAATAGATATTTTTTAACAAATGATAAAATGGTTGATGCTAATAAATATGCTTATCGTTATGATAAAATAGCTAAATATATAGATAAAGAAGGTGCATTTCTATATAGCTAGTGCTTATAAATATTTTATAAATAATTATGGTGATGTAAATCAAATTGTTAAATCTATGGATAGTACTCCAAAAGCTAATTTAGATCAATATGTAACTACACTAGGTTATGATAATGTAGAAGATTATGTAGATTCAATATATAAAATAAATTATGAATTAAAAAAAGATAATGTTTCTTTTCAGAAAACTAAGAAATAAAGGATGATATTATGGAAAATACTAAAGAATTTGAGCACTACGTTAAATATTTAAAAGAATATTATAGTTCTAGAATAGATAGTAATCACTCATTAACAATAATTGGTATGAATGATGATAGAGGATTTAATATTCATAAAAATATTTTAATGAATTTAAAAGATATTTTAGAGTCAGATAAATATGATATTGAATTATTAGATTTGTATTCCATGTTTTTTAATAAAACAAGACATATTGATTATTATTTAAAACATAATATAAATATGGAAGAAATAAGATTAATGCAGGAATATGGTACTACTAAAGAATTAAATCACGCCTTAGGTTTTACTATACCATTTATGGGGGGTATTTCTAAAACATTTAATAAATTTATGTTAACTAAAACACCCATAAAAGGAGAAAGAGAAGATATAAGGATATCTGATAAAATTAAACAAACAGAAAGACCTCTAATAATGTATGCAAGTGGTTTAAATGATATTATGTATGAGTTACATATAGATCCATTTAATTTAAAAAAATCTTATATGAATAGAGCTACTAATCCAAGATATGATTATGCTTGTGAAAGAGTAAATCAAGAAACTATAAAAAAAATAATAGATGGTCATGAGAAAAATTTTTCATCTATTCTAGGTATAAATGATAATTCAGATATTTATGTTTTGGGTGCTTATTTTTATTCTGATATGAAGGAAGATTATGAGCGAAAATTTGGAGAAGCTATCCTTATGTATAACGAGAATTTAGAAAAATTATGTAGTACCTATAATATTAGTTATATAAACTGTAGATTTTTAGAAAATACAAAATATAATAGTCCCTTAGCTAATTATTTAAGTAAGTATCCTTCACAAATGATTGCAGATGAAATTATTAAGAAAATGTATCAAAATACTTTAGTAAAGAAATGTAAAAAAAAAGTTAATCCTTTTGTATTTGATAATATGGGTGCTGCCGGTATAATTGAAGAATTAAAAAACGATATAGAAGGACAAGAAAATATTTCCAAAATAACAACGGATTATGATAAACAAGTATCCTTAGAAAAAAAAGATGAACATAATAGAGAATTAGATGTTTTTGAAAAAGTTTTAAAGACTACACATAAAAAACGTTTGCTTTCTTAATAACAATATAGTAAAATTATGTTGAAGAGAGGGATATTGATGAATCAAGAAATAGATAGTGCAGTAGAAAAAATGAAAGCTACTGTTAATAACTTAGAAAAGAAATTTGGAATTGTTAGAGCAGGAAGAGCTAATCCTTCTAGTTTAGATGGAGTTATGGTTGAATATTATGGCCAGATGACACCTTTAAAACAGCTTGGAACAATCTCAGTACCTGAGGGAAATCAATTATTAATTAAACCATTTGATAAGAGTTGTTTAAAAAATATGGAGAAAGCTATTATTGCTGCTAACTTAGGTTATAATCCTAGTAACGATGGAGAAACTATTAGAATAGTAGTACCAGCACTTACTGAAGAGAGAAGAAAAGAACTTGTTAAACAAGTTAAAGCTTTAGCAGAAGAAGCAAAAGTTGCTGTTAGAAATATTCGTCGTGATGCTAACTTAAAAATAGAAAAAGAAGAATTAGCAGAAGATGAAGAGAAGAACTTAAAAAATGATATTCAAGATTTAGTTAATGAATATAATAAAGATATTGAAAGATTACTAAAAGAAAAAGAACAAGAATTAATGACTATTTAAATCAATGAGAAGGAAGTAGTAAAAGATATATAAAAGTAAAAGAGAGATTATGGTTGGTGTAAATAATCCTTTTATCCTTTGAATTCATCCTTTGAGTCTTAAAGAAAACTTTAGGCGTTACTCGCGTTAAGAGATTAGAGTGTATAGAAAACTATAAAATAAGGTGGTACCACGGAATTATTCGTCCTTATGTTATAGTTTTTATTTTGTTTAGGGGGAAAATGTAATGATAAAAAAAGTTATTTGGGATTTAGATGGAACACTATTAAGTGAATTTCTAACACTTAGAAGTGGACTTAAGATAGATGAAAAGATAATTGAAGCTTGGATGGAACATAACAAAAACATTCCTGATACCATTCATAGCGGAGCAGAAGAAGTGCTTTCCTATTTACAAAGTAAAGGTTATCAAAATATTCTTTATACTAATTGGTTTCAAGAAGTTCAAAAAGAAAGATTAAGAAATGCTAATTTATTAGAATATTTTAGTGAAATATATGGTGGAGATTTTGCTATTAAACCTAATGCTATTGGGTATAAGAAAATAATTAAAGATGTAAATCCTAATGAAACAGTTATGATAGGTGATAATATCATAAATGATGTTTTAGTACCAAGAAGTATTGGGATAACTTCATATCATTATGACCCATTAGATAAAAATAACGATAAGAATAAAATTAAAACATTAAAGAAAATAAAGGAGATGTATTAGATGAATATAGAAGAAATTAAGAAAAATATAGAACAAGAGTTAAATGAAACTAAAGATATTAAAAGTCTTAATGATTTAAAAGTAAAATACTTAGGTAAGAAAGGTATTATTACAGAACTTAGTAGTAAAATTAAAGAAATACCAAATGAAGAGAAGAAAGAGTTTGGTATGAAGATGAATGAGTTAAAGAATAGTTTTAATTTATTATATGATAGTAAGAAAACTTTATTTGAAGAAGAAGCACTTAATGAGAAATTAGCTAGTGAAAGTATTGATGTAACGCTTCCTGCTACTCATGTTGAAATAGGAAGCCCTAATATCTTAGAGAAACTAGTAGAAGACTTAGAAGATTTATTTATATCAATGGGATATGATGTAGTTGATGGACCAGAAATAGAAGAAGATAAATATAACTTTGAACTTTTAAATATACCTAAGGGTCATCCAGCAAGAGATGCTCAGGATACTTTCTATTTAAAAGATGATGAGATTTTACTTCGTAGTCAAACATCTCCTGTGCAAATTAGAACAATGTTAGAAGCTAAGGGAGAAAAACCAGTAAGAATGATATGTCCTGGTAAGACTTATCGAAGAGATGATGATGATGCAACTCACTCTCATCAATTTATGCAAATAGAAGGATTGTTAGTTGATAAGAATATTCATTTAACAGATTTAAAAGGAACTTTCTCTCTTGTTGCTAAAAGACTATTTGGTAATGATATAGAAGTGAGATTAAAACCTAGTTATTATCGATTCACTGAGCCATCAGTAGAGTTAGATATTAGTTGTTTTAATTGTAAAGGTAAAGGTTGTGCTATTTGTAAAAATAGTGGTTATATAACAGTAGCAGGAGCAGGAATGGTTCACCCTAATGTCTTAAGAAACTGTGGCTATGACCCAGCTGTTTGGTCTGGTTTTGCCTTTGGTTTTGGAGCAGAACGACTTGCTATGTTAAAATATGGTATTACAGATATTAGAACTTTTTATATGACAGATTTAAGAAGTAGTAAAACATTTGATAGAAAGGAAGATAATAATGATTAATTTAGAATGGGTAAGTGATTATATTGATATATCTGATTTAACACCAAAAGAATTAGCTAAGAGAGTAACAGAAAGTGATATCAATGTCGAAAAAGTAATTACTAATCATATAGATAACCTAGTAATCGGGGAAGTAGTAGAATGTGTTAATCATCCTGATAGTGATCACTTACATATATGTAAAGTAGATATTGGAAGTGAAGTATTACAAATAGTATGTGGTGCTCCTAATGTTAGAGTGGGTTTAAAAGCAATAGTTGCACTTGTAGGAGCTGTTTTACCAGGTGACTTTGAAATTAAGAAAAGTAAAATTAGAGGAGTAGAATCTAATGGTATGCTTTGTGCCTTATATGAATTAGGACTTGAAGAGAAGAATGACGAGACTTATAGTAAAGGTATTTATGAAGGGACAAGTAACTTAAAAGTAGGAGAAGATGCTTTAAAAGCTTTAGATTTAGAATCAACTGTACTTGAACTTGATATTCATAAACATCGTAATAATGATTGTTACTATCACATTGGTTTTGCCTATATAGTAAGTGCTATCTTAAATAGAAAAGTAACTTTACCTGATATAAGTTTTAAAGAAATAACCGATAGTGTAGATAAACATTTTAGTCTAGAAGTAGCAACTAATAAATGTAGTTATTACCTTGCTAAAATGGTTAAAAATGTTACTATTAAAGAATCTCCTTCCTTTATTAAGAAAAGATTAATAGCAGCAGGAATGCGTCCTATTAACAACGTAGTAGATATTTCTAATTATGTAATGTTAGAATTTGGTCAACCACTTCACTTCTTTGATTATGATAAGTTAGGTGCTAAAGTCTTAGTAAGAGATGCTAAAGATTTAGAAGAAATTACTACTCTTGATAATAAGATGAGAAACTTAACTAATAATGATATTGTAATAACTGATACTATAAATCCTGTTTGTATAGCTGGCGTTATGGGGGGAATTGATACTGAAGTAACAGATAATACAAAAACTATTCTAATTGAAAGTGCAATCTTTGATCCTGTTAGTATCAGAAATACTGCTGCAAGATTAAATCTTCGTAGTGAAGCATCTATTAGATATGGTAAAGGACTAAATTATGAATATACAGAAATGGCTATTAAAAGAGCTTGTCATTTACTAGAAAAATATGCTGATGCTCAAATTTTATCTGGTATTGTTAAGTATGATAATATTGATAAAGAACCAAAAGTAGTAACCTTTAAAGCTAGTGAAGTTAATAATCTTTTAGGTATAGAAATAAGTGAAACTGATATGGAAAAAGAAATGGATAGATTAGGTTTTGCTTATACTTTAAAAGATCAAATATTTACAGTAACTATTCCTAATAGAAGACTTGATATCGAACCTAATGTAAATGATATAGCAGAAGAAATAGTAAGACTTTATGGCTATCATAACTTAACTGCTACTTTACCAGTTGTATTTATCAAGAAAGGTGAATACAAAGGAGATATCAAATATCGTAAGTATATTTCTAAAAGACTTAGAATGAAAGGCTTAACAGAAACTAAAACTTATACTTTAGTATCACCAAATATGGCTGAACTATTCTGTTATGATAAAAAAGAAAAATTAGTTCTTCCAAACCCAATGAGTGTTGATAAATCAGTTGTTAGAACTACTATTATTCCATCATTAATAAATGTTTATAATTATAATAAAGCAAGAAAAACAGAAGATATCTTCTTATATGAAATAAGTAAAACGTATGATAAAAACTATCAAGAAGAATCTAAGATTGCTGGACTATTAAAAGGTAACATTGTTAAATCATCTTGGAATGCTAATATAAAATGTGACTTTTATGTTACTAAAGGCATAGTAGAAGATATCCTTAACTCTTTAGGATTTACTAATCGTTATACTTTTGTACCAGAAAAACTTTCTAATCTTCATCCAGGTATTTCCGCTAGTATTTTATTGGATGGTGAAATGCTAGGAATTATTGGTCGTGTTCATCCGAATACTCTAAAAGATGAAGTTTATGTTTTTGAACTTTCTTTAAATAAATTAATGCGTAAAGTAAAACCAATTAAGTTTAAAGAACCATCTAAATATCCTAGTATTGAAAAAGATGTAGCATTCTTAATCGATAGAAATATTAATTCCCTTGAAATAGAAAAAATGATAAAGAAATACTCATCAAGGTTATTAAAAGATATAAATGTATTTGATGTTTATCTTGGTGATAATATTGCCAAAGATAAAAAGTCAATCGCCTTTAAACTAACTTATTTAGATGATAATAAAACTTTAACAGATAATGAGGTAATGAATGACTTCCATCAAATGATAGATAAAGTTACAACAACATTTAATTGTGAGATTAGGGATAACTAATGGATAAGAAAGAAACATTAATTAATCAGTTTAAAATTTATGTTGGAGCATATTATGGTGTTAATAGTGTAGATGAATATGATTTAAAAGTTTATGTTTTAAAAGAAATAGAACAAGATATAAAGAATTTTATTATAATAAATGAACTTGATAAGAAAGAATGTTTATTACTTGCTAAAGAAGTAGAAGAAAAAGTATCTTTAAAAACAAAATTACAAGATAGTCTTTTAATTCTTTATAAAATGAATGCTTCAATGGAACTTATCTTTATGATTAAAAGTAAATTAAAAAAATATAAGTAGTAAAAATTACCAGGAAAGAAAATCTTTAAATTAGGCATTTTATTAATGGAGGTGTCGAATTTTGAAAAAGATTTTCTTTTTTGTATTAGTTATTTCTATATTATTAGTAATATCTAATACAAAAGCTTTAAATAAATATAGAGGTAGTAGAGAAGTAAAAGTGGTTGTATCTTTTACTAATAGTAGTGTAACTACTAATGATATAAATGAAAAAATGGTATTTGATTATAAAGTTATTTCTTATAAACCTAAATTAGTACTTTCTTATTATGATGAGTCAATAATAAAGAAACTTAATGATTTTACTTTCACGGATATAGAGGAAGGTAGAAAAAGATATTTAGAAATACTTAGACAATATGGATTATATAATGATATAGAAAAAATAGAGTGTTTTGGTATACCACTTGCTAGTGTTACTATTTATACTAATATTAATAATCTTAACAAGATAAAGTATGAGAGTAAAATAGTTTAAAGAATATTATATAGATTGGCTTAATTTAAGAAATATGTTATTATCTTAACGTAAGAAGAAAAGAGGCGTTTATATGGAAACATTAACAAATGGTGTTATAAATATGCATGTTGACCCAAAAGATAAAGAAGAAGCAACATCAATTTTAAAAGATTCATATAGTAATGATTTAGAAAATGCACTAAAAGAAAGTACAATTATGGAAAAAGAGTATAAAGATGGAAAAAGAAATGATGAGGTCTATTTTAAATGATTAATAGATTATACAAGTGATTAAAAAACAATTATTAATACTTATTATGATATAGAAAAAGTAAATGAATATAACTTAATTAGATTTGAAAGTATTACTAATATAAATAAAGATCTGCCACTTATTGTTAATCCTAATCCTGATACAGTGATTAGAGTTTTAATGGAATATAAGAAGGTAGATAAAAATACTAAAGTAAAAAAACAAGAGTTAACAACTCCTACTCGGAAAGGCTTTACTGTAGTTGAATGGGGAGGTACTCTAATTAATAATAAAGTCTTTATATTTGTTATAGTTCAATCAAAACAATAAAAAAATAAGGTGGTGTAATGAAATTATTCTATTTTATTAACCATCTTTGATCTGATTGTTTTTTTATATTGAATAATCTAATTATTAATGGTAGGATAGTTATAGAGAGGATAGGAGTAATATGAAAGATAAAAAGAAGATAACGATAACACTAGTACTAACCCTACTATTGGTAATAGCAATAGTAGGTATTAGTTATGCAGCATTTACTTATACAGGAACAGGTAAAACATTAAATACCATTACAACCGGAGCAATCTCAATGAGTTATGAAGAAAGTAGTAATGTAATATCTATGGATAAAGCATTACCAACTACTGATGCAACGGGTAAGAAACAATTAAAAGCAGGAGAATACTTTGACTTTACAGTAGCAGGAAATATAGTAGGAGGAGAAACCATCAACTGGGAAATAGCAGCAGAAGATGTAACAAGTTCCACTAAGAAGATAGATGGAAGTCATATAAAGTTATACTTAACAACTGTTAATAGTAGTGGTGTAGAAACAGAAGTAATGGCACCTACTACATATAAAAGCTTAACAAAAGCTAATAATGATACCGGAAGACCAGCTAATCAAATGAGTCTAGCAACAGGTACCATAGATACTAGTTTTTCAACTAAATATAGATTAAGAATGTATGTAGATGAAAGTTATAATCCCCAAGGAGATGGAGGAGATTTATCATTTTCAGTAAAAGTAAATGTCTATGGTAAATCAAAAGCATCAAGTGGAGCAGATGTATTAATTGCTAAAGCAAATCCAGAAACATTAGATTATGCTACTGCAACAACTGATCAAAAGAATCAAATGTGGACATTTACTCAGGATGCAACAAAACAACTAGCAGCAACCACAAATTATAGATATATAGGAGCAAATCCAAATAACTATGTAAAATTCAATGATGAACTATGGAGAATTATTGGAGTATTTGATGTAGACGATGGAACAGGAAAAATAGAAAAAAGAATGAAAATTATCAGAAATGAATCAATAGGAAATGTTTATTGGGATAGTAATAATTCTAATGAATGGAGTACAGCTTCTTTAAAAGCAACACTAAATACAGGAACATTTTATACAGGACTAAAAGATAACACAAAATCGATGATAGGGGATGCAAAGTGGTACCTAGGAGGAACTTCATATTATACTAGTTCATCAAATGGATTAGCATCAAACTGGTATAAATATGAAAGAGGAACAACAGTAGTATATAGTGGAAGAAGTACAAATTGGACAGGAAAAGTAGGATTAATGTACCCAAGTGACTATGGATACGCGACAAGTGGAGGAAACAGCACAAATAGAGCAAGCTGTATGGCAAAAGAATTATACCATTGGAATGATAGTAGCTATAGTGATTGTAAAAACAATGACTGGCTTTTAGATACTTCATATCCTCAATGGACAATGAGCCCATTTGCCGATCGTTCTAGTAGTGTTTTCGATGTCGTTAATACTGGCTTTGTCTACAATGATAATGCTGATAATGCTTTTGCGTGCAGGCCAGTCATACATCTAAAATCCACAATTAAGGTGATATCAGGATCAGGAACTACTTCTTCTCCATTCATTCTGGGATAAGATAGGGAGGTACTAGGACGCCGACAGTGAGGGCGAAGTCCGAAAGGAGGCAGCTGTTTATAAATAGAGAAGTAGTAAATAAAGGTAAGTAGGAACTATGAAGGTACTAATGTGTAGAAAAGAAGACGGGAAGAAGATATAATGGATTGACAACAGAGAACGAGTGAGTTCAAGTAGTTGCGTTTGAGCAACTACTTGACCCGATTTTTTTGATATATATATATAAATGTTAATATAGAAAGTCATAAATATGTTAAAGTTAAAAAGTCATAATTTTGTACTATTTATGACTCTTTTTGGTATACTTACAATATTATAATAGAAGGAGTTGATGTAAGTATGAGAAAAGATATAACAGTAGAAAAAATAATAAATAAAATGCAAGACCTTGACCACCTTTTTTGCATTATATAATATAGAAAAATTAAATATACTTAAAAACTTATATGTTTATCCTGTTTTTTTTCTAAATAAAACTTGCAAACAAATGTTTTTCTTGTTATACTTGTAATGAAAAAAGTGGTGAAAAAAATGAATAAAAGTGATTTATTTAAAGATGAATTAAACTATTTGAAAAATGAAGATATTAAGAAGAGTGCGATGGAACTAATCAATCTGTTACCTGATTATTTCTTTCATGAAGCAGCATCTTCTACTGGAAAGTATCATCCAAGTTATGCTTTAGGAGAAGCTGGATTATTAAGACATACTAAAGCTGCTTGTTATATTGCTCATGAATTATTAAATGACCCAGCTATAGGGGAAAAATATACCTCTCGAGAAAAAGACTTAATGATAGTAGGATTAATAATGCATGATGGATTAAAAAGAGGATTAGATGAAGAAACATATACTAGATTTGATCATCCTTTACTAGCAGCAAACTTTGTTTATGATAATAGAGAAAAAGCAGGTATTAGTGAAGACGAAGCATTATTCTTAAAAGAAGTTATATCAACACACATGGGACCTTGGACTAAGGATTATAATGGTAATGAAGTATTACCTTATCCTAAGAATAAATATCAAAATTTTGTTCACATGTGTGATTATTTAGCTAGTAGAAAAGGTCTACTTGTACCTTTCGATAGCAATAACAATATAATATTATAAGAGGAAAGATTATGGGAAAGATAATAGTAATTGAAGGTGTAAATGATTCAGGGAAAGAAACCCAAAGTAAATTACTTGCTAAGGCTTTAAAACAGGAAGGATATAAAGTAGTAGAATTCTCTTTTCCAATGTACAAAAGTCCAACAGGTAAGATATTTAAGAATTGTGTTTTAGGAAAAGATGGTAGTGGTTATTTTCCTGAAGGGTATGAAAACTTAAATCCTTACGTTGTATGTCTTTATACAGCAGCAGATAGAAAGTATCATAAAGAAAAAATAGAAAAGTACTTACAAGATGGTTATATAGTTATTTTAAATAGATATACAAGTTCAAATATGGCTCATCAGGGTAGTAGATATAATGACAGTGAAGAACGCTTTTTTATGTATCAATGGATAGATAAATTAGAATATTGGTTATTAAAACTTCCTAAACCTGATTGTACCATCCTTTTAAAAGTACCAGCTAAATATCTTAATCAATTAGACGAAAAACAAGTATCTTTTACTTTTCAAGAGAATATATTTGATCAGGATTCTGTTTTAAAAGCATATATTGAATTATCAGAATTATATAATTGGGATACAATTGATTGTGTTGCTAATGATAAAATGAAATCAGTTGAAGAAATTCATCAAGAAATAATGAAAATAGTAAGAATAAATTTAGAAAATTAGTTAATAATAGTGTTAGGTGATAAGAATGGATTTATTAATAGTTCTTGTTAAAACACTATTTTTTTATTGGGTAATCGTTTTAGTATATCGTTTTATGGGTAAAAGAGAAGTAGGAGAGTTAAGTATTGTAGATTTAATAGTTTCTATTTTAATAGCAGAACTTGCTGCTATGTCGATAGAACAATATAATAAAAGTGTCTTTCTAAGTCTAATACCCATGATAGTTTTAGTATTATTACAAATAGTACTTGCTAAGCTTTCTCTTAAATATCCAAAACTAAGAACCTTATTAGATGGTGAACCATCATTCATTATAGAAAAAGGAAAAGTTAATTATAAAGAACTAGTTAAACAACGTTATAACTTAGAAGATTTATTAACCCAGTTAAGAGCAAGAGAAATTAAAAGTTTAGAAGAAGTTGACTATGCTATATTAGAAACATCAGGAAAACTTTCCGTCTTTCAAAAACAAAAAGGTAGAAGCGTTTATCCACTAGCCATAATACTAGATGGTATTATTCAAGATGATACATTAAAAGCGATAAAAAGAGATAAAAAATGGTTAGAAGAAATGTTAGATAGAGAAAATGTTAATTTAGAAGATGTCTTTTATGGCTTTTTTAAGAATCATCAACTATACTTAATTAAAAATAGTGATTGCATCACATAAGACGACAAAATAAATATAATATATTATCTAAAATAGAATAAGGTGATTAATGTGAAGAGATACCTTATTCTTGTTTTTGTATTTATTTTAACTTTAATTTTATTAGTATTTACTAAAGAAAAAGAGGTTAGCAAGATGGAAGAGAAAAGATTTATATTTATATCATATATTGAAATAGCTAAATACTTAAAAGGGAAAAACTCTACTACTATGAAGAATACTATTGATGATATGATTAATCAATGTAGTGAGTTTGGTTTTACAGATATTATCTTACAAGTAAGAAGTTTTTCTGATGCTATATACTATTCTGATATTTATCCTAGTAGTTCTATGATTGTTAATAAAGAAGGTGATAAATTACCATTTGATATTTTAGAATACTTTATTAAAAGAAGTCATAAAAATAATATTAAACTTCATGCTTGGATTAATCCTTATCGTATTAGAAGTAGTTTATCTAAAGAAGAAATAACTGATAAGAATCCAGCTTTTAAATATTTAAATACTAATAAAGTAGAACAAAGTAGTAAAGGTATATTTTATAATCCTGCTGATAAAGAGGTTAGAAACTTAATAATTAAAGGAGTAGAAGAAATAGTATCTAATTATGATATAGATGGTATACATTATGATGATTATTTTTATCCTAGTAAAACAATAGATTTAGAAAATTATCAAGAAGAATTACTTAAAAGAGAAGATATTACTATAGATGAATATAGATTAGAAAATACTTCTAAACTAATTAAAAAAACTTATCAAGTAGTAAAGAAGAAAGATAAAAATATTTTATTTGGAATTAGTCCTGAAGGTAATATTGATAATAATTATACTAGTAATTATATAGATACGAAAAAGTTTGCTAGTTGTAGTGGTTATGTTGATTATTTAATGCCACAGATTTATTTTGGTTTTTTTAATTCTGTTAGACCATTTTATGAAACAGTAAAAGAATGGAATAGTTATATTAAAATAGATAGTGTTAAGTTGATACCTGCTCTTGCATTTTATAAAGTAGGAGAAGAAGATTTATATGCTAAAGAAGGTCAATATGAGTGGGTAGAGTATAACAATATAATAGCAAGAGAAGTATTAGTAAGTCGTCCTTTATCTAATTATCAAGGTTTTGCTATTTTTAGATATGATTCTATATTTAATGATAATTTGACTTCTTTTGCATTTAAAGAAAAAGAAAATTTAAAAAAGATACTTAAATAACTATTGTTATGTTATACTTAAATAGTAAGGAGGTTAGCAATGAATGAGAAAGGTTTTACTCTAATTGAACTTTTAGCTACTATTTCTATTTTAGCGATGATAATGATAGTAGCAGTTCCTAATATTATGAGTACACTTGATAAGAGCAAAAGAAGAACTTATGTCGAGGATGCTAAGAAGATGATAACTTTAGCAGAATATAGAGTAAGAAGTGATACAAGTATAGAATTACCTACTAATGAAAGTACAGCAGTAGCATTTACTTTAGCTTCGATGGATTTAACAGATTTTAGTGATGGACCAGAAGGTGGTCAGTATGATTTAAATAAGTCTTATGTTTTATTAATTAAAAGTAGTAGTAAATATCTTTATTATGCTACCTTAGTAGAAAAATATGATTCTAAATATCGTGGTATTGATACAATGAATGCTGATGATTTATTAAAAGATGCAGCTATTAATAATATTAAAGATTTTAAAGATGCAGAGTTACCAACAATTCCTGCTGTAAATAATCGTAAAACTATTCTTGGTAGATCTTATATTATTACTAAAGTTATTAATCAAAAACAAAGTTATAATTGACATTCAATAATTTAGTATGCTATCATTTATGTAGAGAATATGGAGGATGTAGAAATGGTAAAGAATAAGATAAATCAAAAGGGTTTTACATTAATTGAATTATTAGCAGTTATTGTTATTTTAGCAATATTAATGACTTTAGCTGTTACAAGTATGCAAAAATATATTAACAATGCTAAAAAAGATACTTATATAACAACAGCACATCAATTCCTAGATAGTGTTAGATTAGGTATTACTAATGGTGATTATGAAACACCAGATATTGGTAAGTGTACAGTTGTATCAGTTAAAAATATTGAAACAACAACTGATACTAAACAAAGCCCTTATGGAAAAGGATATAATGATGGAAAAAGTTATGTAGTAGTTTATAATACAGCAACAGCAGGACAAGAAACTAAACTTGCTTATTATATGGCAATGGATGATACATTAGATAATGGTTTCCCTCTTACTAAAGAATCATCTTTAGATAGAAGTAGAGTATTTGCAAGAAATTCTACGCAAGCTAATGGTATAACATCAATAACAGCATCAGGTTCTACACAACTTACCTTAGAGGGTTCAACTAAATGTACTGTTTCAAATTATTATTAAAATAGTCTACAATAGTAGACTTTTTTCTTTTAGTTTGTTATCCTTAAGTAGGAGGTAATTATTATGTTAATAATAGGTAGTCATGTGGGTTATAAAAAAGATAATGGGTTAGTAGGTAGTGTTAAAGAAGCATTAAGTTATGGAGCAAATACATTTATGTTCTATACCGGTGCTCCACAAAATACCAAAAGACTTCCAATAGATTTAGAAAAAGTTAAAGAAGCAGAAAAACTAATGAAAGAAAATAAAATAGATAAAGATAAAGTTATTGTTCATGCTCCTTATATTATCAATCTTGCAACAGATGATTTAGAAAAAAGAACTTTTTCTTGTAACTTCTTAAAAGAAGAAATAAAAAGAGTAGAAACATTTGGTTTTCATTATTTAGTTCTTCATCCAGGAAGTCATGTTGGAATCGGTTCTATAAAAGGAATAAATAATATTATAGATTCTCTAAATAAAGTTATAGATGAAAATACGAAAGTAGTTATTTTACTAGAAACAATGGCTGGTAAAGGAACAGAGATTGGTAGTAGTTTTGAAGAAATAGAATCAATTATTTCAAAGATAGATAGAAAAGAAAATATAGGAGTTTGTTTAGATACTTGTCATATAAACGATGCTGGTTATGATTTAAATGATTTTGATAATATATTAGATAATTTTGATAAAATAATAGGACTTGATAAATTAAAATGTATTCATATAAATGATAGTAAAAATATAATGGCATCTCATAAAGATAGACATGAAAATATTGGCTTTGGTTATATTGGGTTTAATAATTTACTTAATGTAATTTATAATAAAAAACTAGAAGATGTTCCAAAGATATTAGAAACACCTTATGTAGATAAAACTTATCCACCATATAAATACGAAATAGAAATGATAAAAGCTAAAAAGTTTAATGAAAATTTAATTGAAGAGTGTAAACAACAGTAGAGGTATTTATGCAAAAAAAAATAGAATTAATAGTAAAAGCATTTCTACTTAGTAGTCCTTTTTTGGATATCTTAACTGCCTTTGCTCTTCATGTTTTTAAGACTGATATAACAATAGGGATAATTGTTAGAGTTTTATTTTTAATCTTTACAATTATATATTTATTCTTCTTATATAATGGTAAAAATAAAAAACTTTATAAGGGACTTAGTATTTCCTTAATAACATATATAATATTTTTTCTAGGTATAGTATTAATTGATAAAGGAAGTAATGCTTTACTATATGAACTTAAGAATACAGTTAAAACTTTTTACTTTCCTTTTCTCTTAATAAATTTCATGGCTATGTTTGAAGAAAAACTGGAAGTAGTACCTAAAAAATACTTTTATTATATAATGATCACTTATCTCTTAGGTATCTTTGTTCCATCTATCTTAGGAATAGGGTTTGCAACTTATGAAGTAACTAAGAAAGGTAGTTTAGGTTTCTTCAATAGTGCTAATGAAGTAAGTGGAGTTATTTCTATTATGATGCCATTTTTCTTCCTTAATCTTTATAAAGATAATAATATTATTAAATCAATGTTTTCTCTTGCTGTTTTATTATATGTTTTACTTAGTATGGGTACTAAAACACCATTACTGGCATTTCTTATTATCGTGACAAGTTATTTAATAATATTCTTATATAAGATGATAAAAAAAAGAGAATATAAAAAAGTATTGGGGATAAGTGGTGTATTTATTACTATTATCTTCTCTTTAG
This sequence comes from bacterium, assembly GCA_014846175.1. Lineage (GTDB taxonomy): Bacteria > Bacillota_I > Bacilli_A > RF39 > UBA660 > Onthousia. Next base: position 18,280 of record RKAV01000075.1, read on the forward strand.
CATTATTAATTCCTAAAACAACCTTTTATAAAAATATTAAAATACATTTAGATTTCTTAAAAGTTGATAATATAACAGATATATTTAAAAGTGAAGAATTAGTAGATCACTTTATATTTAGTTCAAGACTTAAGTTTATGAAAAATAGTGTTAACTACTATAATAAAGCTCCTTTATTAGAAAAGTTAGGAGGTATTGGTTATATAGAAGGATATGGAACTGATAAAGCAAGTATTAAAATGGTAGAGATGGATTATGTTGATATTCTTTTAAGACATGGTATTATTGGTTTTACTATCTATATGGTTATTTATCTATACTTTTTAAAACTAGCAGTTAAAAGATATATTAAAGATAAATCATTTTTAAATAAAACAACCTATCTAATAGCATGCTTTTTAACAATTATATTAAGCTTCTTTACAGGACATATTATTATGGCACCAGCAGTTAGTACCTTAGTAGTACTTATATTAACTGCTAAAGATAAGAAAGGAGGGTTAATTTGAGAGATTTAGTTTTCATTATAATAAATTATAATACAAGTAAACTAACTAAGAGGTTAGTTAAAAATATAAAAGATTATAAATCTATTAGTAAAATAATTATTGTTGATAATGCTTCAACTGATAACTCTTATAAGACTTTAAAGAAACTAGAAAATGAAAGAATAGAAGTAATTAAAGCAGATACTAATAAAGGGTTTTCTGCAGGTATGAATATAGGTGTTAAAAGAGCAATAGAGTTATATGGAAAATGTGATATTATTCTTTCTAATACAGATATAGTAATTTCAAGTGAAGAAACTATTACTACATTACAAGAAAACTTAAAGATGAGAAAAGTAGCAGTGGCAAGTCCTGTTGTTTTTCAAGAAAATATGATAAGTAGAGGATGGAAGATACCAAATGTTAAAGAAGAAATATTAATTAACTTACCAGTAATTGGTAGGAAGTTTCAAAAGAAATATACTTATTATGATGAAGATCATTATAAAGGAAAATATTCCTATGTAGAAGCAGTATCTGGTTGTTTCTTTATGATTAAGAGTGAAGTATTAAAAAGAATTAGTTACTTTGATGAAAATGTCTTCTTATACTATGAAGAAAATATTTTAGGAGAGAAACTTAAAAATATAGGTTATGACTTAATAGTATGTAATGATGTAGTAATAATTCATGATCATTCGGTAAGTATAGATTATAATGTAGGTACTATTAATAAATTTAAAATATTAAAAGAAAGTCAAAGATATTTTGAAAAGAAGTATCACTATGCAACAGAAAAAGATATTAGAAGATTAAAATTTACTAGTAATTTAACTTTACTAACAATATATATAAGAGTATTTCTAAAAGGAGGATTTAAAAAATGAAAGGAATAATATTAGCAGGAGGTAGTGGAACAAGACTATATCCTTTAACAGAGGTAACTAGTAAACAATTAATGCCAATATATGATAAACCAATGATATATTATCCTTTATCAGTGCTTATGCAAGCAGGTATTAGAGATATATTAATTATTTCTACGGAAAGAGATTTACCTAGATTTGAAAAGTTACTTGGTAGTGGAGATAAGTATGGTGTTAATTTTTCTTATAAAGTACAACCTAGTCCTAATGGGTTAGCAGAAGCTTTTATTTTAGGAGAAGAGTTTATTGGAAGTGATAGTTGTGCCATGGTTTTAGGAGATAATATATTCTACGGTGCAGGACTTAAAGATGAACTAGCTAGGGCAGTTATTAAAGCAGAAGAAGGAAAAGCTACTGTATTTGGTTATCATGTTCATGATCCAGAAAGATTTGGAGTAGTAGAGTTTGATAGTGAAGGAAAAGCAGTTAGTATTGAAGAAAAACCAGTTAATCCTAAGAGTAATTATGCAGTAACTGGATTATACTTTTATCCTAAAGGAGTAAGTAGTAAAGCTAAAAGTTTAACACCATCTAAACGTGGGGAACTAGAAATAACTGATCTTAACAGATTATATCTTTTAGAGAATAACTTAGAAGTAATCTCTTTAAAAGAAGGTTATGGTTGGTTTGATACTGGAACATTTAAAAGTTTATTAACTGCTACTAACTTTGTAGGAACTATTCAAGAACATCAAAACATAACTATTTGTTGTCCTGAAGAAATAGGGTATAAGAATGGTTGGTTAGCTAAGGAAAAGTTAAAAGAACAAGCATTATTAATGAAGAAAAATACTTATGGTGAACATTTAATGAGTATATATATGGAGGATGAAGATGAAAATAATAGATACTAAATTAAAAGATTGTTACATAATAGAGCCTGATGTCTTTAATGATGAGAGAGGTTACTTTATGGAGTTTTATAGTGATAAGAAAATGGATAAGGCAAGAAGTGTCTTACCTAATGTAGTTCAAGGAAATCGTTCTTTTAGTAAGAAAGGTACTTTAAGGGGACTACATTATCAAAAAGGAGAGACTGCTCAAGCTAAACTAGTAGAATGTTTACAAGGTGCTGTTTTAGATGTAGCAGTAGATTTAAGAAAAAATTCACCTACTTATAAAGAATGGGTAAGTGTAGAGTTAACAGCTACTAATCATCGTCAGTTATTAATACCTAAAGGTTTTGCTCATGGCTTTTTAACACTTGAAGATAATACTTTATTTCAATATTTAGTAGATTATCCTTATAGTCCTTCTACAGAAGGTGGTATTCTTTGGTGTGATGATGAAATTAATGTTGATTGGCAATTTACTAAGTATCAAATAAATGAACCAGTCTTATCAGAAAAAGATAAGGTAAGAAAACCACTTAGAGAAACAGAGGTTGATTTTTAATGAGATATTTAGTAACCGGTGTTACTGGTCAACTTGGTTTTGATGTAGTAAGAATTTTAAAAGAAAATGGTATTACTAATATTTATGCCCCAACAAGTAGTGAGTTTGATATTACTAATAAAGAAATAGTAGTTTCTAAGACTAAAGAGTTTAACCCTGATGTTATTATTCACTGTGCTGCTTATACTAAAGTAGATCAAGCAGAAATTGATACTGATACTTGTTATAAAGTTAATGTTGATGGTACTAAAAATATGACAGAAGCAGCAAAAGAAGTTGATGCTAAGATTATTTATATTAGTACTGATTATGTTTTTGATGGGGAAAAGAAAGGCGCTTATCTAGTTAATGATAAGACTAATCCTAAATCTATTTATGGAAAGACTAAACTAGAGGGAGAGAAAATAGTTAGTAGTTATTTAAAATTTTATATCTAATTTTCGATTATCCGCATAAACACTATACTTTCAAGTATTTTGAAGTATAGAAAAAACTCATTTTACCACGAATTTACCACGA
>RKAV01000073.1 GCA_014846175.1 bacterium
ATTGATATTATGTTAACTAGCGTATTTCTTAAATTCTATAATTAGTAATTAACCACTTATAAACTTTTAAGCATTTTATATAAATTAAATATATATTAACATTAATAAATTATATATTAATTATACTTATTATATTTTTTTCTACATAGTTATATTCTTTCTACATAACTAATCTTTAATTTATTACTTATTACCTATACTTATTACCTATCAAATTAATATAGTAACAAAAAAATAGGGGAGTTCCCTAATTTAATTTATTAGTAAAGAAAATAGGGGAACCCCTACTCTACTTAATTATACTTTTCTTGATTGAATTTCTGCTATTTTTTCTAAAACTTCTTTGGCGTTTTCTTCGCTAATAGAAGTATAACCAAGTTCTCTTAAAGCTTGAACTTTAGCAGCATTTAATTCCTGTGTACGGCTTAATTTCTCCTCATTCTTTTGTTCTATATCTTGAACGAATCTTTTATGAACTTCCGCAATTTTACTCTTTGAAGAACCACCATTATGATATAAAGTCATAGCAGAGAACATAATACTTTCAAATATAAACTGTTTACTTTGATTAAAATCAAACTTTAAAGGATCAGTAAAACCCATTGATTTTGACATATAAGCTAAGATATAGCATAACTCTTCTGTTGTTTCCATAGATTGTAAATAGTGATACAAGTATATATATGTTTGCTGTGTTTTTTTAGTTTTATCTTCTAATAATTTTTCCTTTAAAATATTAATAATATCAGAAAGAATATCTTGATCTTTTTTACTTAATCCTTTTAAATCAGCAAGTATTTCCATATTAGAACTGTCTCTAACTCCCTCATTTAATCTAGTTTCAACACTCATAATATAATCCCCTGTAATATTAAGCGAATTGATTTCTTCTTCTTTATCTATATCTAATAAACTTAATAGTTTTAAAGCTTTTTCTTTTGGCCATTCTTCTAGTGAGGAAAGTGCCAAGTAATTATATAACATTTGTCTTGAAACTCCTAAATATTTAGCTAATCTAACTTTAGAAATTCCAAGTTCCAATAATAATTCATCTAACTTTTTCATTGTCTACCCTCCACTATCATTGTAGCGAGGTTTACGTAAATAGTCAAGAAAATTTTATGTAAACTCTTGACATTAGTTTATGTCTTTTAAAATAGTTTCCATCATCATAATTATTTTATTAATAACTAGCTCTTTGTTTTTAAAGCGTATTTCTTTTGTAACTGTTATTTCTTCATTATAAAATTTATCTTCATCCTTAGAATAAATACTTACATAAACTAAATTATTACTTCCAGTATCATTATTTTCATCTTTTCTATTTAACTTACCAGTAATACCTACTCCATAATTACTATTAGCAAAATTAGATATTGCTTTAGCCATAGACATTGCTGTTTCTATACTATAAACAGTATATTTATCAATAATTTCTTTATCTACACCCATTTTTATCTTATATTCATTGCAATAAGTAACAGCACTAAACTTAAATATTTCACTAGCACCTTCCATATTAGTAATAGCATTAGCAACACCTCCACCAGTACAAGATTCCATGGTTGCAATAGTTAGTTGCTTTAATTGTAATTTGTGAATAATATTTTTAAAATCCATATATACTCTCCCCTTTTCTATTTAATAAATTTTTCATTTATCTTTTTAATAAAATTATAATCTTTGTTTCTAAGACATTTAATAGTTTTGTCTTTCATAATAGTTTCTATTTTAATAACATTATCATATACCTTGTTTACTCCATCTACTGTTACTATTAAATTATCAGTTTTAGTAGGTAGAAGAGTAATATTTTTATTTTGTGGAAGAACAATTGAATTAGGAATAGTCTTGTAGGTCTTATTATTTAAAGGTGCAATAGTAGTTAATTCTAAGGCATGAAAGGTATTATAAATAATACTACCACCAAAGCTAAGATTATAGGCAGTTGTTCCAAAAGAAGTAGCTACCAAAATGCCATCACCAGCAAAGTTTTCTAATAAATAATTATCAATAAAGACATCTAATTTCAAAGTATTTAAAGTTTTTTCACGTACTACTATTTCATTTAAAGAGTAAAACTTATCTATTTTATCATCTTTGCTATAAATAGTACTTTCTTGAATTCCTATTTCTTCAATCAAAAGTTTATCTTCCTTTAAATCATTAATAAAATTTTCGATATCATTAATCTCTACTTCTTGGGCAAATCCTAAAGTACCAGCATTAATACCAATATAATAAGTATTACTATCAAAATTAGTATCTTTAATCATTCTTAGAAAAGACCCATCTCCACCGATAGCTATTCCTAAATCAAAATTATCTTCTACTATTTCAAAATCATTTTTTATTAGTTTAGTAGCAACTACCTCCTTAAGAAGAAGGGACTTATCATTATTATTTGCAAATATTTTTATTCTTTTAATTCTCATATTTTACCTCTTAATTATATAAATTATTTTTAATGTATTCTAATACTTTAGAATCTATATTCAAACTATCTGCTGACTTTATATTGTTCTTAAATTCATTTCTAATACTAGTAGAAGATAGTGAACTTTTAATATCATCAATAACAATAATGTTATCTTGATAATGTTTAAGTTCTGAAAGAATATCAGTAATAGATTCTCCATTTCTTCTAATTACTATTAACTTATAATTAGAAAGAATATATTGGTATTGTTTCCAAGATTTTATCTCTTTTAGATTGTCAGAACCACATATAAAGTAAATATCATCATTTTTATAATACTCTTTAAAATGATTAAGTGTTTCATAAGTATGGGTTAACTTTCCAAATTCATAGGTAGAAATATCAAAATAAGGAACACTACCTACTACTAATTTTAACATATTATATCTATCTTGTTCACTAGCAAGATAAGGTTTTTTATAATTACTACCCGTTGGAACAAAAATAACTTTATCTAAATAATTATTATCAATAAGGTAGGTAGCAATCTTTTGATGAATTTTATGAGGAGGATTAAAACTTCCTCCAAATATACCTATTTTCATTTCTTTAGCTCTTTTCTTAATTGTAAGATTTTTTCTTTACCATTTAAAAGCAGTTTTAAAGATTCTTTATTATGTAGAGTATTAATGATATTAGCAATATCGTAAGAATTATCAACAATGCTCTTAAGAGCTATTATTTTTAAGTTATTCATATTTCTCACTGCTTTCTATTTTATTTATTTCATCCAGATAACTTTGATAGTTAAGATCACTAGGTAATCTTAAATCTCCTCTTGGTGATAGACTGATGCTTCCTACTTTGACTCCGTCTGGTAAACAATTTCTTTTAAATTGTTGGGTGAAAAATCTGTTGATAAATATTTTTAAACAGTTAATGATTTCCTCCTTATTATATTCGGGAAATGTTAGACTAGCTAAGTAATATAACTTTTTAGGAGTAGTGCCATATCGTAAGAAGTGATATAAGAAGAAGTCATGTAATATATAGCTACCAATTGAGTTTTCTGTTTTTTGAATAATATTACCATCCTTATCAGGTGGCAATAATTCAGGTGAGATAGGTGTTTCTAAGATATCAGTTAATATCTCTTTTTTCTTGTTATCTTCTTTTCCCATATACCAATTTACTAAGTGACGTATTAAAGTTTTTGGTACACCAATATTTACTGCATACATACTCATGTGGTCACCATTATAAGTACACCAACCAAGAGCAAGTTCTGATAAATCACCAGTACCAATAACAATTCCTTTTTCTTTATTGGCAACATCCATTAATATTTGTGTTCTTTCTCTTGCTTGTAAATTTTCGTAAGTTATACTTCGGTCATCTTCATCTAAAGCAATATCTTTCATGTGCAGAAGACATGCTTCCTTAATACTTATTTCTTTTAAAGTGGCATTGTAACTTTTAACTAAGTCTAAGGCATTTTGATAAGTCCTATTGGTAGTACCAAATCCTGGCATAGTTATACCAATAATATCCTCATTGTTACGTCCAAGTTTTTTGAAAGCTTCAATAATTACTAGAAAAGCTAATGTAGAGTCAAGACCACCACTCATGCCAATAACACATTTAGGATTATTAAGTTGTATCAATCGTCTTGCTAAAGCTGTACTTTGAATATTAATTATTTCTAAACAACGTTCATCCATATCAAGATTGTTACTTGGAACAAATGGATATTTTGCATAATTTCTCTTAAGTATTTTAGCATTACAATTAGTTTTAATTTTTATTATACGATATTCTTTATTATCTTTTTTTCGCGTAAAACTTCTATTACGGCGACGTTCATTAGTAAGAAGAAAAACGTCTATATCAGAACTGATGATGTTACTTTCTAACTGAAAGCGTTCATTTTTCTTTAACAATTTACCATTTTCGTATATATAACTAGCTCCTCCAAATACTAAGTCTGAAGATGATTCCATCATACCACTTGAAGTGTAAATATAACTAGTAACTGTTCTTGCTGATTGACTAGCAATTAGATTCTGACGATAACTATCTTTGCCAATTAATTCATTACTACTTGATAAATTAAAGATAATAGTAGCACCATTTAAGGCATATTCACTACTAGGAGGAGTTACCGCCCATAAATCTTCACATATTTCAAGAGCAAAAGTAATCTCTTTAGTATTTTCATCTTGAAATAATAAATCTGTTCCAAAAGGTACTGTTTGTCCCAACAGTTCTAAATATGTATCTTTTAAATTAAGACCAGAACTAAACCATCTATCTTCATAAAACTCATTATAATTTGGTATATAACTCTTTGGTACTATTCCTAGTATTTTTCCTTTATTAATAACTACTGCTGTATTATAAAGGGTATTATTAGTAGCTAATGGCATACCAATGATAGTTATTATGTCGAGTGTTTTGGTAGCTTTTAAAATTTCTTTAAGACCTTCTAGGGCATCTTTAATTAACTTATCTTGTAAAAACAAATCAGAACACGTATATCCAGTTAAAGCTAGTTCTGGTGTTACAACAATAGCTATATCTTTCTGATAAGCATCCTTAATATTATTAATTAATTCTTTGGCATTTTCTAATGGGTTAGCTAGTACTAGTTTATTTACTATCGCCCCTACTCTAATATAACCATACTCTCGCATTATCTCACCTCTATTTATTAATTTTTATATATTGTCTTGCTTTTTCCATTGTATATTTTGATTGAATATCAGTAATATAACCTGAATCAAGAAGCTCATAAGCATCAGTTACATCACATTCAAGATATTTGATAAATTCACCTTTATCTAACTTTTGTTCTTGCACTTTAGTACAATTCTTAGCTAGAAAAGCATAGTTATAGGAAGAAACACCACAAGCTTGATCTTGATAAAATTTATCTAAATAAATAAGATTATTGCTAAGATAACCTGTTTCTTCCACTAGTTCTCTTAAAGCTGCTGTTTCTTTATATTCATCTTCTTCAATATACCCAGCAGGTAGTTCAACACTTACTCCTTCAATAGTTGAAAGTCTTGGCTGTACTATTAAAATTGTTTTATTATCACGAGTAAGAGGCATTATTATACAAGCACTTTTATCTCTTCCTCCTTTATTAATTTTTTCTCTAATAATTGTTTCACCATTATTTAAATAGCACTTGTATTTTTCAATGTTTAAGAAACTTTTTTCTTCTGTAGTAACATCATCTAGTCTTTCCTTTTTTATGATTTTTAATTCTTTGATATAGTCTTTTAACTCTTCTAGTTTTTCTCTTTTCATCTTTTCACCTTTACTTTTTCTTTTTCTACTATTTGTTTTCTATGTGTATTAATTAACTCTTGTTTTAGTTCTCTTAGTTTGTCTGATAAATCTACATAATATTCATGTGGCTTATCTATTCTTTTAACTTCTTCATATAAAGTATTAAATTCCTTGTTACAATAATCTTTAGTTGCTTCTATATCAGGTGTTTGATAAACTAATTTTCCATCTTGAAAGATTGGTACTAATAGATTTCTTACTTGATAATTAGTTAATTCTTTTTGTTTCCAAGTCTCTACTGGATGAACTAGAGTATATTTATCTTCAGGTATTTCTTCATCGCTTAATGTTAAAACATCACCTAGAGCATAACCAGTTTCTTTATCATAAAAGCGATATACTTTTTTATGACCTGGATTTATAGTTTTAGTACTATCATTACTTACCTTTATTTTAGGTATTTCTCTATTGTCTTCAATAGTTGCTACTAATTTATAAACTCCACCAACACGTTCTTTTGCAGCTGCTATATTATCACCTACTCCTAAAGAGTTGACGATTGCACCTTGAAGTTTTAAATCTCTAATAGTAAATTCATTTAGGCCGTTTGATAGACAGATACCTGTATTAGTATAACCAGCTTCATCTAATAATTTTCTTGCTTCTTTTGATAAATAAGCTAAATCACCACTATCTATTCTAATACCTTTAAATACTAAACCATTTGGTTTTAAATAATTATCTGCTACTTTAATAGCATTAGGTATACCACTTTTTAAGGTGTCATAAGTATCTACTAAAAATACACAGTTATCTTTATTACTCTTAGCATATTTTAAGAATGATTCATATTCATCATTACTTTCTGTTACTAAAGAATGAGCCATTGTTCCAAGAACAGGTATTTTATATTTCATACCAGCTAAAGTGTTTGATGTACCACAACATCCACCAATATAGGCATATTTACTAGCTTCGATAGCTGAATCTATTCCTCTAGCTCGTCTAGCACCAAACTCCATAACGGGTACATTTCCTGCTTCATTAGTGATTCTTTTGGCTGCTGTTGTAACAAGTGAAGCATGATTGAAATTAGCTAATAAAGCTGTTTCTAATAGTTGAGCAGTAATGATGGGTGCTTTCACTGTTAATACTGTTTCATTTGGAAAAACGATTGTTCCATCTGGTACTGCGTAAATATCTCCTTTAAATCTTAGATTTTCTAGATAGTTTAAAAACTTTTCACTGAATTGATTTAAACTCCTTAGATAGTTAATTTCTTCTTTTCCAAATTTAAAATTTTTAATATAATCAATAGTTTCAGCTAGACCACCACTAATGGTATAACCACCATCAAAGGGGTTCTTTCTAAAGAAGATATCAAAATATACTTCTTCATCTTGTTTTCCTTCATCAAAATAAGTTTGACCCATTGTTAATTCATAAAAATCGGTCATTAATGTTTTATTTTTCATATTATTTTCCCTTCCTTTTAGTGTTAATTAAGTTAACACCTTGCTGTTTTAATAAGATTTTACTAGCATCTACATAATCTTTACGGTTTTCTTCATCATAAGTTGCTATAGCATCTAAGTAAACATTTATGTTATGTCTTCTATTATTTTCATCTAAATAATTAGCAAGTCCTAACACACCATTGGTAATACAAATATCAGTACAGCAACCTACTACATTGAAGTTTTCTAGTTCAGTCTGTCTTTCTAGTAGTTTCCTAAAGTCCGGTGCTTCCATAAAACTAGTTGAATTTTTTGAAATACTAATAGTATCTTTTTCTTGTTCATAAATTTTTAATTCATCTACTACCTCACTTTCACTAGTTTCGTTAAGACAGTGTGCTTTATTTCCAAATCTTTCAAATTCTGTTGATTCTTTAGTATGATTGTCTTTAATAAAGATAATTAATTGTTTTCTTTCTTTTGCTTCTTTTATTAGTTTTATTTGTTTAGGTATTATTTTACTAATTTCTTCATCGTGTAATACTCCTTCTCTTACAAAACCATTAAGCATATCTACGATAATTAAGCAATCTTTATATAGCTTTAAGTTATCTATTTTATTCATAGTTTTCTCCTCTTATTAATATTTTGTTATAACTATAGTTAAAAATTTTTACAAGTTTTTTTCACTTGTTATTAACATTATATTAATATCATATAAAACTGTCAACCTCTTTTTAACATTTTTTTAAAAAGAAATTGATTTATGTAGTTAAAAGATAACAATGTCAAACAAAAAAGTGTTTGAAACAAGCCCATAACACTCTTATTAATAATTTTAATTATTATTTTTATATTTGAATAAGAAAGATGGTCTATGACCTTCTCCTGTTTTCATTTTATCAGTTTTAACAACTTTATCTTTAATAATTCTACGAAAAGCAGGATCTAATAATTTCTTATTTAATATTACTTCATATACCTGTTGTAATTCTCCTAATGTAAAGTATTCAGGCATCATATTAAAAACAATATCTGTATAATTTAACTTATTTTTAATTCTTTCCAATCCAGATACTATCACTAATGGATGATCAAATGCTAAGTCTTTATTTTCTATTATTTCAAATTTATATCGATCAGTTGTTTTTTCATACAATTTCTTTTTAATAGAAAACTTAATCATATCACTTCCATTAGATAAAACCATATCTATTTTATCTTTGCTTTCTTCAAATAATATAACATCAAACCAACAAGCATTAGCATTGATTTTATCTATCAACCTATTTTTATCTATTAAAGCTATATAAGAAGTAGATACTACTCTTGTTCTAGGATCTCTATTAATAGCATCGAAAGTATATAATTGTTCTAAGTATAGTTCTTTAAGGTTGGTCTCTTTTTTTAAGACTCTTTTCGCACATTCTTCTAATGTTTCACTCTTTGGATTTAAAAAACCTCCTGGTAAACACCATTTATCTTTATAAGGATAATCATCTCTTTTTACTAATAAAATACTCATCATTTTTTTATTGGTTTTGCGATAGTTTTCTTGTTTTTCTGACGAAACACTTACAAGTAAGATATCAACTGTCATTGATAACTGATCAAAAGCTTCTGGATTGTAATGTTTTAAAAATTCTTCTTCGCTTTTATACATCTAACTTCTCACCCATCCTATAATAAATACCATAGTTTTTCTTTATCTTTCATTACTGTTTTAACTATTCCCCCACCAAGACAGTATTCACCGTCATAAAAAACACAAGCCTGTCCAGGAGTAACTGCTTTAACATTATCATAAGTAACATAGATAGTTCCATCATCATTATATGTTAGTTTAACTGGTACATCTTCGGCACGATAACGAAACTTAGCAGTACAGTTAGTTGGTCTTTCTTCACAATTAAAGTTAATATCTTCAATTATAGCACCATTAGAGTATAAATATTTGTTATCTTCCCCTTCTGCTACATATAAGATATTTTCCTCAAGATTTTTACCAACTACAAATAGTTTTTCTTTTGTTCCTCCAACATCTAATCCTTTTCTTTGACCAATTGTATAATACATTAAGCCTTGGTGCTTACCAACTACTTTGTTAGTATCAATATTAACCATATTGCCTTCTTTACTTGGTAAATAGTTTTTTAAAAAGTTTTTGAAGTTTCTTTCTCCAATGAAACAAATACCTGTTGAATCTTTTTTACCAGCAGTAATTAAATCATATTTCTTAGCTATTTCTCTTACTTCACTTTTATTTTCGATATCACCTAAAGGGAAGATAACATTTTCTAGTTGTTCTTTATTAAGTTGTGATAAGAAATAAGTTTGGTCTTTATTTTTTTCCTTACTACGCATAAGACGGCCATTTTCCATTTTAGCATAGTGTCCTGTTGCTATATAATCAGCTCCTAATCTTTTAGCTTCTTTTACAAAGGCGGAAAACTTAATATATTTATTACACATTATATCAGGATTAGGTGTTCTACCTTTTTTTAATTCATCTAAAAAATAAGTAAAGACATCATCCCAGTATTCTTTAATAAAATCTATTCTATGTAATGGTATACCAATTTTATCCGCTACTTTTTTAGCATCATTATAATCTTGTTCTTGTGGACAAATTGATTCATTTAGATTAGGATTACCTAAAAAATCGTTATTAATAGTACTATCCCAATTACGCATAAAAAGGCCAATAACATCATATCCTTGTTCTTTTAAAAGAATAGCAGCAACAGATGAATCTACTCCTCCACTTAAACCAATAACTACTTTCTTACTCATATACATCACTCATTTCTTGCTTAATTATAACAAAAAAAAAGAGTTTTGTATACTCTGTCTGTAGTTATATCAAAAATAGTCTTAAGAAATTAGGCATAAAGAAGGTATCAAATAAACTACAACATCCTGCTACTACAACACTAACAAGTAATACCTGTAAATATCTTTTCATTGAGTGTCTTAATGATATATCTTGTTTTAAGAATAAATAACTAAATAATTTCTTAGAAAAGAAAGCCGAAGAAAAGCCTAAAAATATTAAGAATAGTAAGAATACAATTGGTCCTGGTATTAAATAACAAACTGCTAGAATAATTCCTTTAAACTTATAAGTAGTAAGAATAGATACTATAGAAAAACTTAATAAAAAACCTTTCCCAAAGCATAATATATAAATAAGTGGCAATCCTATAATAGAAATACCTAAAAGCCAAATTAATATAACTAATGATAAATTACCTATTAAGCTATTAACTAGCATCGATAAGTAGTTAATATCGTTTTTCTTAATACTATCAAAGAAACTATTTAGTTGATTAGTTATTAAAGTATGATCACTCTTAGATAGTATTAAATTATAAATTATTCCTAATAAGATACCTAGTATGATAGTAATTATTATTGATAAGTATATTTTTTTCTGTTCATATAGTTTATTCTTTACTTTTTTACTTGCTTCATTCATTAATATCACCCTTAGTAAAGACTATTCCAAATATTTAGTAAACTTGTTAATTTTTCTTTTACAAAAAGTGACTTTTTTTATATAATTATGTTAGAGGTGAGCAAGATGAATAAATTTATGAAGATTGTATCTATTATCTTAGTAGTAGCATTAATTGCTAGTTTTCTAAGTGTTATTATTTATTATGTTATTTAATATCAACGAATCCTTCTATTTCAGGTACTATATCACCTACTAATAGTTGATTATTATCATACTTTGTAATTATGTTTTTTAAACGTTCTTTATCATCAGCTAAAGTTAAAACAGTAAGTCCTGCTATCCTATCAGCTAAATACTGATTTAATCTAAGCACATCATTAGGTTCTATATGATATTTATTAATAATCTCAGTCATAGGACTATTTGCATATATATAATTGACATAGCTTTTAGCAATCATGTCAATTTTTTTGTCTTTTTTTAAAAATCTAACACGTTTCCAAACTTCCATTCTCATCAATCCTTTACAAGTATTATATTATAGCATACTAAAGAAAGAACTGGTAGATATTTACTCTATTTTTTTTAAAATTTTAGTCATAATAATAATGTAGCCTACTAAAAGGAGTTGATTATTATGATTTTTTTTAAAAATAAAAAATGTAAGCTACAATATCCTCTCCTTCTTTTATCTTTATTTATTATTCCCTTAAATGCTTATGCTTATTCTAATTATATTATCCCAGGTGGAGAAACTGTAGGTATTGAGGTAAATTCAAAAGGTGTATTAGTAGTTGGATTTTACAAAGTACAAAATGAATATATTGGAAAAGATGCTGGTTTTTTAGTGGGTGATAAAATTGTTTCTATTAATAATCAAAAGGTAACTACTATTGATGAAATGGTAAATATTGTTAATAAGGAAGCAACGAGCAAAAAGTTAGATGTAACTATTGAACGTAACAGTAAGACTTCTACTCTACCATTAGATCTTATTTGTGATAGTGAAAGTGTTTGTAAAACAGGACTTTATGTAAAAGATAAAATAACTGGTATCGGAACACTTACTTACGTTGATCCAGACACTAAAATTTTCGGGGCATTGGGTCATGAGATTTTAGAAAAAACTACTGGTGAAAAATTTGAAATTAAAGATGGTATGATTTTTAAAGCTGATGTAATCGGTACTACTAGAAGTAGTAATGGTTCTCCAGGAGAAAAAAATGCTATTTATGATAAGGAGACTATCTATGGTAAAATAACAACTAATGAAAAACAGGGTATATTTGGAAAATATCAAGATACTTTCCCTAGTACTGATACTTTAAAAGTAGCTAATAAAAATGAGGTAGTTAAAGGAAAAGCTACTATTAGAACAGTTTTAAATGGTAGTGATATTAATACTTATGAAATAAACATTCTAGAAGTTAATAAAAACAGTGATACTAAAAACATTTTATTTGAAATAACAGATTCTACTCTTCTTGAAGAAACTGGTGGTGTCATTCAGGGTATGAGTGGTTCACCTATCATTCAGAATAATAAAATAGTTGGTGCAGTAACACACGTTATTGTAAGTGATACAAAGAAGGGATATGGTATTTTTATAACAACAATGCTTGAAGAAGGCGATAAAAAAGGTGCTAGTAGTTAGCACCTTTTTAATGTGATATAGAACTAAAACTTTCTTTTAAAATAGTCTTCTATTTCATCTGTTTTAATACCATTTAAAATGACATAGAACTAAAACTTTTCATAAGTAGGTTTATCATCTTCTTCGGTTTTAATACCATTTAAGATGACATAGAACTAAAACTTTTTATTGTTATATTGCAAGAGTTTAAGAGTTTTTATACCATTTAAGATGACATAGAACTAAAACATACAGATTATAAATGATGTTGTAGAACATGTTTTAATACCATTTAAGATGACATAGAACTAAAACGTACTTATTTTGTAGGCTTTCATCAAAGCAGTTTTAATACCATTTAAGATGACATAGAACTAAAACCCCAAAGATTGCAATAAACTGGCACTAAATGTTTTAATACCATTTAAGATGACATAGAACTAAAACAATAAGATAACTTATGGAATAGCAAGGCAAGTTTTAATACCATTTAAGATGACATAGAACTAAAACATTCTTTCTATATTTTCCCTCATTTTTAAAGTTTTAATACCATTTAAGATGACATAGAACTAAAACACTCTTATTTATATATTCTACCTTCATAGAGTTTTAATACCATTTAAGATGACATAGAACTAAAACTTGTAGTTATTAGAATTATATATTTCTAAAGTTTTAATACCATTTAAGATGACATAGAACTAAAACCTCAAATAGTTTTAATTCTACTACTACATTAATAGAGATGTGTAGTTCTTAAATGATAAATTCTATTTCATCTACAACTATTATAGCATACTTTCTTCTAAACTTTGATCAATTATTATAACTTTTTCATAGTCACCGAAATAATCATATTTAGAAGATTCTATCATTATTATCCCTATTGAATTATAAGTTGCATATTTATAAAACTCAATAACTTCTTCTTTAGTTAAAAATTGTTTCAAATTCATAAAACATAATATTTTATTAGAATTCAATGCAACTTCCAAATCAATTATTAAAAGTAAATTATCTAGTAAATCATCTTTTTGATTTATTTTTAGTTTAAACATTTTAATTACATTATCAATTCCTTCATCGGTAGAAACTGAGATTGATAAATCGGTTTTTTGTAATTCTTTATCTATCAACTTGCATAATTTAGAGAATGTTCTTAAAATATTCTCACTATCATATTGTTCTATATTAGATAAAATATATTTAGTAATATCAGTTGAATATTTTTTAGAATCAAATCCAAAGTCAAAATATTCAGAAAAGAATCTTATTTTGTTGCTTATTTTTAATTCGTTATTATTCTTGTCAAAACATTGGACTTCCTCTGGTAAGTCACCATTACTAATGCTATAAAACAATGAGGAAATCCTATATAAATATTTCTTATTATGTATCTCAAACGAATATACATTTGAATTATCAAAATCTATTATTGAATCAATAAAGTCTATTTTTATTTTCATAATACTATTAATCTTTCTTCATTATTTATTATTTTACTATTACTACTTCCTGTAATAAATTCTATTTGAGAGTATTGTTTTTCTGTTATATTCATTACTTGTATTATACCTTTTTTAGGTGCTTTCTTTCTTATTCTTTCAACTAGAGCATTTGATTGTTGAGAATTTAAAACAATTTTTGAATATACTGATTCTTGCATCATTATAAAGCCTTCATTAATTAGGAATTTTCTAAACATTAGATATGCTCTTTTATCTTTAGAATATACATTTGGGAGATCAAAAAATACAATTGTTCTCATAACTCTATCCCTCATGATATACAAATTCCTTATAATTATCTAAATTATTTATTGATTCCAAAGTATTCTTTACAAACATTTTTATAATATCTTTCAACGTATAATTTTTACCTTGATATTTAAAAGTTCCATTCAAAATATTTACAATATCAAGTTTATATTCTGTATCAAGTTTTCTTTCTTGATTATAATAGACAAAACTATCAATTACTATTCTAAATGGTTCCATTAAATCACAAGTTAAATTAAACTCATTAAATTCATTTTTATGATGAATTCCAAGTTGTGTTAAATATCCATTATTAATAATTTCTTTATTAATTGTTGAAAGTAAAATTGCATATCCATAGTTTAATGCCGCATTTATAGTATCATCCGAATTCCTAACAAAGCCATTTCCAAATAATGCATTAAAATAAACTTTAGCAGCATGCCCTTCTCTATTTGTTTTATCTCCATCAACCACTTCATCTATGTAACTTAAAATTAATTTGTATTTTGATGATTTAGTTTTCTTAAGTAACAAAGCTTGATTCATAATTTTGTTTTTTACTATCTCTGCCCATATTTTATCTTTATCAGAAGCTTTCCATTTAATTTGTTCTTTAATCATTTTACTAGTATTATGTTTTGAGTAATATGGAATAACTTCACCAAATGGATTATGCTTTTCATCACAAAAAATTATGTTTATTTTACTATCTGCAAGTTCTTTTAAAAGATATGCAGAAATAGATACTGATATAGAATCTACTATTATTGTATCTATTTCTGATAAATGAATATATCTCTCATCATTTTCTTGTTTTACTACAAGAAATCTATTTTTATAACTAATCTTAGATTGTCTTGTAATAACAACTGTTCTAAAACTCATATTTTGATTCTCTTATTCCTGTAACTGATTTTGAGATAATTATTCCGTCCGTTATATTATATCCACTCAAACGTCCCATTCTATCACCAAGTCCAGATTCAGACAAATTTGCATTAATACTATTACAATGAAACATTTTAAATAATTCTTGTATTATTTTCTTTTGTTGATCTAAAGCTAAATTTTCAAAATTAACTTTATTCCTTATTTTATCTAATTCTTTATTAAATAATGGAAATAAATCTAAATTAATTAGAAAATCATAAATTTCATTTATATATTTTTCTGCAAAATCAATATATTGTTTTTTATCATTCAATAAATATTGAAGTGCATATTTCCAATGTTTCATTTTATCTTTAGCTATTTTCAATTGAATCGCATTTGAAATCTCACAATTCTTATGACCTACACTATATCCTTTTATGAAAACATTTTGATTATTATATATTATCTCTGTTTCAAAGGGAATAGAATATTTCTTTATTTTAAAAGTTGAATTTTTCTTCAAATTAATCTGTGTTTTAATATAATCATTAATCTCGTCATCGTTATTTCTTGCAGCTAAAGCCATTGGGAGCCCAACAATTTTTTTCTTACTTTCATTATATTCAATTAGCATTAATTCTTTTGTATTTGTATTTGAATATCCACCATATATATCAGTTGGCATACCAAATTTTATAGGAATAATCCCTTTACCTTTTTTATAAATTGTTTCTTTATAAAATTTGCCCGTTCTTATCTCGGTTTTTCTACTAATCAGAATATCATTTCTATACAAAGTATCCTCTACTCTTTTATTAAATTCATGAGCATCAAATAATACTTCGCCTGTTTCGTTATCTACTAAGTTTCCTGAGATTTTTAGAACTATATCATTTAAGTTTTCATCTAAACTATTAATTACATACCCAAATCTTAGATTTCTTATTTTTCCTTCATCCATTTCAACAATTTTACTATTAAGTTCTTTTACCATATCAAAATTTATTTTTCGTTTCATAAATTTTTCTTTATATTCACCTAATACTGCCGCAAGATAAGCATCATGTGCATGATGATAATCGTTTATATCTCTAAATTTAAATAAGTCATATTTTTCCCGATAATTGTGTGATAAATCAGCTTTTAAATAAATGACATTAGTATCTTTATATAAGTTATTCAAAATATTAGCCACATGTTTTGTAATTTGTCTTGTTTCTACTAATTGTCTATTGATAAATCCATTAATATCTTCTTCATTGTATTTTTCTCTTATTAAATTATGAAATTTTTTTGCTGACATTAACCCATTATCTTTTAAATGCTTCCACCAAATTTTTTGCTGAGAATTTCTAAATTTTAAAGGTAAAACGTAACTTGCTTTTTTAGCTTGATTACATTCTTTTAACACTAATGCTTTATTATCAATTGAATCATCCTTTATTAATGATCTTGGAATAATATGATCTATTTCATATAAAGACTGGTTTTCTATATCTTCTATATTTAATGGAGTTCCAGTATATAGACATTTGCCTTCTTGTATAAAGTATAAGAATAATCTTTGACTTGTTATCTCATGACCATCAAGTTCATGTTTTAATTTTTTATAATTTTCTATAGAGTCTTTACATCCTTTATATAAATTATTAATGTAGTCTTTTCTTGAATCTTTTCTTACTTTTTCTTCTTCACTTCTTGCCATTTCAATGGAAATATTCTTTGGATCATATCCAATATAATCAACTAACTCTTCTACAATCTTTAGAGCTTGATATATACCTCTTTTTGTTGCAGGAGATGTTGCTAATTCTTCAACTATTGAGTAGTTTAATTTCTTATTTTCTTCTTTATTATTAAACTCTTTAATCATTTCTTGGAAGTTATATTTATCATCATTTATTATTTGCATAAAATTCTTATCTGTTTCATACATTAAATCTAATATTGATTTATATAATTCTGTATCTTTATCCTTATAATATTTAGTTTTTAAAAGTTTTTTAGATAAATTACCCCAACCTGAATATTTCTTTGCTAAAATTTTTTTTATTTGATTTTCGTTTAACTTAATATAATTATCTCTAACTTTCTTTTCTAAAATATCTTTATCTTCAAATATTGTAATCCACTCTATTATTTCTTCTGCATTTTCAAGATTATAATCAGTACCAGCAAATATTCCATTTTCTCCAAAGAAATCTACATAGGATTGCATGTTATTAGCAAACTTACCATCTGCAGAATATCCAGTTATTCTAAAATTGTCACCTTCCATACTATATTCACCAGTTGAAATTAAATAGTTTTTAAACTTTCTTTCCGTAATTGTACCCGATGTTTTCTTAAAAAAGTCTTCTAGTATTTGTTGTTGAAATTTTAATTCTAACTTTCTGTCATTTACTCTTATTTGCTTTAATTCATTCATAACTTTAAACTCAGAATATAAAATTGAGTTATTAGCAAGGGCATATTCATCTAATAAATATGTACAATGAGAAATCATTCTTTTAATAAACTTTTCTGCTGTTTTTTCTTTATCTACTACATTATCAAAATTATATGGAGTTATCTTAACATTATTAACTCTTCTTTCTAACCATGAGTTTTCACTTCTTTTTTCCGAAACTAATGGTCCAACATAATAAGGAATTCTAAATTCTAATAGTTTAACTATTTTATATGTTTTATTATCGTTCAATTTATTTAATAAGAATGGATAATATTTTCCTTGATTTTCTATTATTTTTATTAATTCTGATTTATTTAATTGATATGGATACTTACCATTATCTGTAGTGGTTATTCTAGGAAGAAAAGTACCATTTTCAATTTTTTCTTTTACTTCTAAGTTGTATTCGTCTAGTAAATCTTGTTTTATGTTTTCACTATCAAATAGTGTCTCTAATAACTTACTAATTTCTTTTCCAAACTCATCACAATCTATCTTATTAGTAATATACTTGTCATATAAACATAAATCTTTTTTAGTTCTAAATATTTTATTGTATAGACCACGATTATTTCTAAATAGTTCTTTTAAAAAGTTTAAATCTTTCTTATGTTGTTCAAAAATTTTTACCATCAAACTAGAAATACTTGTGTTTTTATTCCCTTTAAAAATCTTTTTTAGGAAAATGCAATCATATATTTGTTTTAAAGTATCTAATATTTCTATATTTTCTCCTAAAGTGTCCTGATATTCTTCATACTTATCATCATAGTCAGTACCACTAAAGCTGATTTCAATTTTATTATCAGTTTCTAACATTAATAATTTATTAATATTACCTTTATTACCAACCATTAATTTACCAAACTCTGTTGCAAAACTTTTATTTGTTAGTTCAGTTAAATTATCAATTAATAATGCCTTAACATCATTTTTAGTATCTTTTAATAAGTCTCTTTCAAGTTCATCAAAATCAATTATATTAATATAATCCTCTGGTATTTCTAACTCTTGAATATTATTTGAAAGTATTGAAAACAACTCATTTAACTTATCTTTTATATCTAAATTATCTATATTAAAGTTGGCATTTTGGTACAAGAAGTTACCTCTATATTTTATAATATGGTGAATTGCAAGATATACTAGTCTAATATCTTTCTTTTCAGGATTATTTATTAATTCATCTCTTAAGTGATATATAGTTTTGTATTTATTTTGACAATCTTTTAATTCTTTCTTTTCTTCTTTTGTTAAAACTATTGTTTTATTTACTGTATCATTTTTATGATAAAACGATTCCTTTAGTATTTGAAAAAAATTAGGATCAACTTTATTTATTTCTTCACTAAATTCTTCTTGAAGTAATTTTATTCTTTCCCGTCTTCTATCATATCTTCTTCTAGTACTTCTTTGCATTCTTCTTTTTTCTGCCGTTTCTGCAGGTTCAAACAATCTAACTCCCCAAAGTGCTTTATTGCCTTTTCGTATTACTTTTTGATTATCTGTTTCAACTACTGCCCAACCAACTGAACTTGTTCCGATATCCAATCCAATATTGTAATTTTTCATTTTCTCTTGACACTCCTTCTATGTGTATGTTACTATGTACTTGTCTTAATACCATTTAAGATGACATAGAGAGTTAAAATAAAGGTTTTACCCTAAATACTCATTTATTTGAGAAACTGCTTAGGCAGTTTTTTGTTAACTCTTAATTTGATTTTATCATATATCACTAAATAATCAATCAATTTTTATAAGTGTTTTAAAAAAAGTAAAAGATATTAATATTACTATCTTTTACTTTTTCTTAACCAACTCTTTTTTACTATTAAAAATTTCTTTAGACATATATTTATTTAAATATTGATTCATTTCTGTATAATGAAAATCAGGTCTATAAGTGGTAATACTATCATCAAACCTTACTCCAGCTTGAATAATATTTTCGCATAAAATTATATCTTGCTTTTCATCTATTAGCCATTTAACTGGTTTTTCTTCTATCCAAACTTCATCATTATTTTTATAAAACTCCCCATTAGAAAGGAGAAAACTGACATCATCAGGAAGATAGGTATCAGCTTTTACTTTAGCAAACTTTCTTCCTTGATATTCATAGACTTTAAGTTTTAAAGGAGTAAATTGATGATATTTTGTTTCATTCTTCTCATAAAAATCTTTAGTTTCTATTATATTATCAACTTTCAAAATATCCTGTATTTGCTTTTTTTCACTTCCCTTAAGAATTAAACTATCAATAGTAATTGCATTTGTTAATTTAGCTTGTAGTTCTTTTTCAACACTATCTTGTAAGTAATTACCATAATAAACTTCTAAAAGTTCTGATGTTATTCTAGAAAACTTTAAATCCGGATTTTCTTCATAAAATGTAGAGAATCTCATAGCAGGACGAATACCAACATCATGTGTATATTCACCTGATACCTTGTGTCCAAACTCATCTATATAACAAACTATATAAGGAGCATAATCTTTGCCATGGTAAAAATCATTTATAAAGTACTTACCAATATTTGGTGTATCATCTTCACAGCAAAAAAAGCCACCATTTAACATTGCATAATCAGTTATTTTTGCTATTTTTCCATTTTTTGCACTTTTACATAACTTATAGTTATCAAACTTTTCAAGCTTATTTGGTAATATTAATTTTTTCATCATGCCACACTCTTTCTTTATTATGCTTTAAATTTATCTTTAACACTTTTAACATCTACTAATTCAAATCTATATTTTTGTTCTACATTAGGATATTTATTATGATCAACTTCACTTAAGAACATCTCTACAGGTCTTACCCATAATGAACAGTCATCATATAATTTACGATATACTACCATTTCTTTATGAGTTTCTGAGTCAAGAGCTATATCTTCTACTAGATAATAATCACCTTTAAAATGTCTATATATTCCATGTATTACTAAATTATTCATTAACTTCTCCTTTAAATTCTTTTAAAGTGCCATCTTCACTTACTATTTCTGTAAGAGCTTTTTCTGCATCTTTTAAATCTTTATCACAATCTTTTGCCAGATTCATTGCTTCTGTAAAACTTTTTATTGCATCATCTAAAGCAATATCACCGTTC
>RKAV01000053.1 GCA_014846175.1 bacterium
GTAGCTAAAAAACTAGGATTATGGTATTATTAAATAGTAGGTGGTGAGCTATATGAAAGGAACATTACTATATGTTTTGACCGGAATTTTAATTGTAATCATTCTTATTATTGTGCTTATCGTTGTTTTAAAGAAAAAAAGGAAAAACTATTATTTAAAATTATGTAAAAATTTAGATACGGAAAAAAACTTAATAGGAAGTACCCCTGTGCTTCTTGAACTTTCTAAACTAGAACCAATTATAAAGAATGAAAAGATGGAAGAGAAATATCAGAAATGGCAAGATGAATTTGCTTATATTAAAGATGAAGAACTTCCTAAAATAGATGATTTGTTAATTGAACTTGATACATTGATTGATAAAAAAGAGTATAATCTTGCTAAGAGTAAAATAAGTAAATGTGAGATAGGTCTATATAAAGCAAAAGAACGAGCTAATTATTTACTTGATCAGGTTAAAGAAATCACTCTTAGTGAAGAAAAGTACCGAAATATAATTACTAAATTAAAAACTAAATATAGAGAATTAAATAAAGAATATCAAGAACATAAAAACCTCTATGAAGAAATGGCTGAAGCAATAGAATTACAATTAGAGAATATTGAAAAAAGATTCTTAGAGTTTGAAACAGCAATGGATCAGAATCAGTATACAGATGTAGTTCATATTGTAAAAGCTCTTGATACTATGATTGAACACATGGAAATAGTTATTTCTGAGGTACCTGATTTACTATTGATGTGTAAACAAATGGTTCCTAAGAGAATAAAAGAAATAGAAGATACTAAAGAGAGAATGGAAAGTGAAGGCTATCCATTAGAATTTTTAAGTATTGATGATAATATGGCGGAAGCTAAAAAGAATGTAAGTGTTATTATAGATAGAATTAAAGTCTTAAACTTAGAAGACTGTATGTTTGAACTTAAGACAATATTAGACTATTTGGATAGTATTTTTGTGGCCTTTGAAAAAGAGAGATTATCACGAAAAGTATATGAAGAAGCAAGTAAAGATTTTGAAAAAAAACTAAATAAAACTGTTAAACTAGTAACCGATATATATGAACAATTAGATGATATTGAAAGTATGTATGATTTAAATAAAGAAGATGTAAAAATAATTGATGAAGTTAATAAAGATTTAACAGTTATAAAAGATGATCATCATAAGATGCTAGAAAAAGTTAAGAATAAAGCAACTCCTTACTCTAGTGTTAATGATGAAGTAGAAAAGTTATCTAATAGATTAAAACAAGTAGAATCAACTCTAGATATTGCTTTAAAATCACTTGGTAATATGTATGAAGATGAACAAAGAGCAAGAGAACAACTAGAAGAAATTGAAAGACTCTTAAAAGAATGTAAAGAAAAAATGCGAGAGTATAAATTACCTGTTATTGAAGATAGATACTTTGTTGAACTTAGTGAAGCTAATGAAGCTATTTTAGAAGTAATAAAAGAATTATCTAAAAAACCAATTGCTATTAAAACTTTAAATACTAGAGTAGATACAGCAAGAGATTTAGTTTTAAAACTTTATAATACAACCATTTCAATGATTAAAACTGCTAAGATGAGTGAAATGGCTATTGTTTATGGCAATAGATATACTCCTCTTCATGAAGATATAGAAGAAGGAATTAATAGAGCAAGAAATCTTTTCTTTAAAGGCGACTATACATCATCATTAAAAGTTAGTGTTGATACTATAAAATTAGTAGATGATAATTTTGAAAGAAAGTTGTTGGCGTATGAAAAAGAATAAGAAAAAGAAGAAAAAAAATAATAAAGGTTTTGGAGCTTATGAGTTTTTAACTGTAGCAGTTGTTTGTTTAGTATTAACAGCAATTTTATTAGTTACTATACTTAAACTAAGTAATAAAGAAAAATATCAAGTTTTTAACTTTAATGCTAGAGTTATGGCTATGAATGCTATTAACTATAATTTAAAAGATGAAGGTACAATATATTTATATGAGATGTTAAAGTTAGATTTAATATCACCTATTAAGAACCCTTTTAACGGTAAAAGCTGTGATCCTTATGAATCTAAAGTAGAATTCTTAAAAGATGGTAAAAGGGTAACTCTTAAGTGTGGAGAATACTTGATAGATAGAGAATTAGTAGGTAATAAAAGTTATACTCTTTATAGAGTAACAGATTGGAATGACTCAAAAGAGTATGAAGCTAATGATAGTAAAACAGTTTATAACCTTTCCAAAAAAGGTAAACTAGTACTTGATAATTATTATGAAAAAGATTTACTTGTTACAAAAATAAATGAAAAGAAAGATAAGAAATATAAAAATTTAAAAGAAATAAAAAAAGACTATAAATTGGTTAGTAAGAAAGTATATAGAAGAAAAACTAAAATAAGAGAAGTTACTAATTAATAGATAAAGAGGTGTTTATATGAAAGATAATAAAGAAAAAGATTGGTTTGATAGTCCACGTATGGTTACTTATATTATTATTGGTTTATTGATTGTATTAATAATTTTATCACAGTCATTTGCAATTAATAGTCAATTAGGAACTGCTGATATTATTAGATCTATTTTAAATCATAA
Organism: bacterium; assembly: GCA_014846175.1. Taxonomy (GTDB): domain Bacteria; phylum Bacillota_I; class Bacilli_A; order RF39; family UBA660; genus Onthousia. The sequence goes on from RKAV01000053.1 coordinate 2,571, forward strand.
TAGTATTTATGTTTTAACATTAATTTATTTTGTTTTACTTCACTTTAAAATAGGAAAAAAATATTTTGATCATTTGAACGTTTTGATGCTTACGTTTTTTATCTTAATAACTATAGCTAGCTTTTTTACTATATTTCAGTCTTTTGGGTTAGCTTCACTATTACAATTAGGAATTAATATATTATTTACAGTTTATTTTCTATATGCCTTTCTTTCCAATACTTTAATTGGTAAAGAACTACATTTAAATAATAGTTTATTAGTAGAGTTAAAGAATGAACAATACTTCTATTTAATTACAACCTTATTAGTAGTTAATTTAATAGTAGCACTTATTAGTTCTACATCTTTTGAAAGTATTGTTATTTCTTTATTAGAAGTTTTATTCTACTTTCTATTTGCTAGATATATATCTTTATATAAAGAATATGATGATAGAAAAGAATCTTCTCCTAGAAAGAAAAAGATAAAGAAGGAAGAGGAGAGTGATAAATAATGAAAGATTTATTTGATGAAATAGAAGTAGAGAAGAAACAACTTCCTAAATTAAAGAAAATTAGTAAAGAAGTAACTAAAGAAAGAGAACATAATTTTTATCAGAAGTTAGCTTATTTATTATTTATTTGTTTCTTTATAATTGGCATTATTTTAGGTAATATTTTTCCAGCATGTAAAGAGACATCTACATTATTTAAAACTTGTACTGATACAGAATACAATCTTGCTTTAACATTATTATTTTGGTTAGCTAGTTTTGTATTTTGTTCCTTAATATATGGTCTTGGAGAAATTATTAAACTCTTAACAATAATTAGTGAAAAGAAATAGGTGATAAAATGATAAGAAATCTAGAAGTAAATGAATCAAAAATTATTGATTTAAATCAAAGAAAAAGACAAATGCAAAGAAAAGCTAAATTAGAAAGAGAAAAGAGAGCTAGACAAAAGTTTAGAACTAGAGTAGGAATTGCTGCTTTTGCTTTAGCAATACCAGCTTTAGCAGTAGCTCATAATAATTTAACTAAGGCTACTGAATCTGATGTTGCTATAGAAACTGAAGTAACTGATGATACTATTTATGCTGATATTACTGATTTAAACGATTTGAATCTTGTTTTAGTAAATGATGGAGTACAAGATGAATTTATGACTTCATTAGCAAATAATTTATCAAATGAAGGTATTTCTATTGAAACTATTAATGATTCTTATAATATTAGTAATATGAATGGTAGTGAAACTTATATAAGTTTTCTAGATTATAATAATGATGGTAAAACTAAAGTTATTGGACAATATAATGAAAGAGAAAATCAAACAGATCCTTTAGCAGTAAGCCTTAACAGTTGTTTACAAAAAAATGGTTTAACTGATATGGGTATTCAATGTGGAATAAAAAGTTATAATGATAATGGTAATTTAGTATTAAAAGAAGCACCTATTGAAAATGCTGTTGCTAATTTAGGGGCAAATAGATTTGTAACTATAGCAGTTGATTCAAATACTGATGTTTCAAAATTTACTGATTCTTTTACTGAGGGATTACTTAGATTCCAAGAATATGTTAATAAATCAGATAAATTTAATTTAATAACTAGGGTTAGTGGTGGACAAACATTAGATATGATTGCTAGTAATAATGATATTCCTTTAGAATATTTAACAGATATAAATAATATAACTGATAATAGAATATTTATGAATGAAACTTTAAAATTATCTAGTTATTCTCCTATATTAACTAATAAAAATATAGAGATAAATAAGAATATACAAGAAAAAACATATTAAAAAGTTACTGTTTTATGAGTAACTTTTTTCTTTCCTTAAATCCTAAATGGTATATTTGTTTATTTATATAGTAACTGTTATTAGTTAATAAATGTGTTACCGTAGGATTATCTTCTTCATTGATTGCTAAAACATTAGCAGATGTTAAAATCTTTTCATAGTCTTTTAAAGGTTCTTCTTGTTCCATAGTATTACCTATTAATTTATGATTTAGAATATAAAGTGCTTGTTTCATATAACCTTTATTTCTTTCATTTTTAGTTATACCAAAATGTATATATAAGTCATCACTATTAATATCTTTTGTTTCTAAGAATATAAAGCCGATTGGGTTATGACTTTTATTACCATTAACTTCCTTATATTTTTGAACAAGAAATACAAAGGGACATTTTGGAGGTAATTCACTATACTTTTGTAATGATATGTCATCAAATAAATTTATTAAGTCCCAAATATCCTCTTTATTTTCATAATCTAATAATTCTAAATTTAACCATTCATTCATACTACTACACCTTATTATTATTCAAATGATGGGGTCATATTAATTGGTTCTATTTGAATAAAAGTATTTCCATCATTTAATTTAACACTACTACCATCCATATAAGTGTAAATAGTTTTACTGCTTCTTGAATCTTTTCTAGCTGTTATTGGAATGGCATAGCCGTTTGTTATATAATATGCTTCTTTACTACCAGTTGTATCTAAATCTTGCCTACCATAACTATCTAAAGTTCTATTTTTAACCTTAATTATAATAATATTTTTATAATGATATTGTTCCTTACTATCTCTATCTACATGAGCATTATGATTCATATATCTTAGATATACTTTTCTTTCACTATCATAAGCATAACTTCTTACTTGACTGTTGGAATAGGGAATAGTAACTTTATTAGCTTGCACAACTCCATTATTACAATTATTATCAGTACAATATTTACTTAAATCTATATTATCACTAGTCAATGGTAAAGCATCCCATTCATCACTAGTTTTTTGATAACCAAGATTTGTAGCACTATCATATAAAGTTTCTATGTTAGTAAAAACATTATGAGGAGCAGCAATCTTTCTATCTCTCCAATAAGCACTATCTACATACAATCCATTAATATTATTTACTTTTAAAGATTTAATATCATTTTCAGCAAAAGTACTCCAACCATAGTGAGCATAAAGTGAATCATATTCCAAAGCATAATCTAAAAAATAATGTCTAGAACTTCTAACTGGTCCTATTAAAGGGGTATTAGTATCCTTATATATAGCCATCATTCTAGTTAGACCACCTTCAACTATCGCTTCATAAGTTACAAAAGCATCTTGTAATCCTACTTGTGAAGAGTAACCAACATTATTATCTATCATAACAGCAATAGGTCTTTTATTACTATTCTCATCATATATAGTTAATTTCTTCCTTTCTGTTTTAGTTGTATTAATATCAGTAAATGGTATCTTTATTTCAATCTTATCAGTTAATGCTAGGTATACTAATATAATAACTATTATAATTAATAATATAATGAAACTAACAATTTTCTTTTTCTTCTTCTTTTTCATAATGCCTCCATCTTTTATTAAAGTTTATCATAAAGTGTTAAATAAGAAAATAAATTTCTAAAAAATATTGTAATCTTATGGTACAATATATAGGGAGAGGATGGTTTGATGAGTAGAAAGAATAAGAAGTTATTGACGTCTTTAATAAGTTTATTTGTTTTAATAGCTGTAGTATGTTATCAATATGTATTACCATCTTATGCTTATAAAGATAATAGTAATAATACAAGTGATGTTATTAGTATACCAAGTTATGATAATGAACCGTATAAAGAAGTTAATAATAATAAGCCAACATTTACTGATAGTGAGAAGAAACTGACAGAAAAGGAAGATTATAGTGATTTAGATTCACTAGGTAGAGTAGGAGTAGCCTTTGCTCTTGTTAGTAAAAGTACAATGCCTACTACTAAAAGAGGTAGTATTGGTATGATTAAACCAGCTGGGTGGCATACAGTAAAGTATGATTTTGTTGATGGAAAATATTTATATAATAGATGTCACTTAATAGCACACCAATTAACCGGTCAAAATGCTAATCCAAAGAATTTAATGACCTGTACTAGAAGTATGAATGTAGACGGAATGCTACCTTTTGAAAATAAAGTGGCTAATTATATAAAAGAAACTAATAACCATGTTTTATATAGAGTGACTCCTGTTTTTGATGGCGATAATTTAGTAGCAAACGGGGCATATATGGAGGCTTATTCAATTGAAGATAAGGGAAAATTATCATTTAATGTTTATGTATATAATGTTCAAAAAGGAGTTACCATTGATTATAAAACAGGAGAAAGTAAATTAGAGGAGGAGTAAAGATATGGATTTTATAGAAAAGATAATTGCTAGAGTAAAAAACAATGAGAAAAAGAAAATAGTATTACCAGAGACAGATGATGTTAGAACTTTAGAAGCAGCAGCTATTGCTGTTAAGGAAAATATTGCTGACATTTATTTAATTGGAAATGAAGAAGATATATTAACACTTGCTAAGAAAAATAATATTTCACTTGAAGGATGTACTATAATTGAACCAGTTAAGTTTAAAGATTTTGAATTATGTGTTAATACTTATTATGAACTAAGAAAAGCTAAAGGAATGGCTCTTTCCAAAGCAAAAGAGATAATGACTAATGATTATCCTTATTTTGGAGCAATGTTAGTTAAACTTGATTATGCTGATGGAATGGTTAGTGGAGCAGTTCATTCTAGTTCTGATACTTTACGTGTTGCTTTACAAATTATTAAAACAGCACCTGATACTAAAACTGCTTCATCATTCTTTTTGATGGACACTCCACAAAAGCAATATGGTGCTAATGGGGTATTTATCTATTCAGATTGTGGATTAAATCAAAATCCAACTAGTGAACAATTAGTAGATATTGCTAAAAGTAGTGCTGAAAGCTTTGAATTATTAGTGGAAGAAGAACCAAAAGTAGCATTCTTGTCACATTCAACTTATGGTTCCTCAAAATGTCTTGATAGTGAAAAAGTAGTTAAAGCAGTAGAACTTGCTAAAGACCGTTTAAAAGGTATTACTTTTGATGGAGAATTACAATTCGATGCGGCAGTTGTTAAAGAAATAGGTGAAAGAAAAGCACCAGGTTCCAAAGTAGCTGGAGAAGCCAATGTTTTAGTATTTCCAGATTTAGATGCTGGTAATATTGCTTATAAAATAACAGAAAGATTAGGACTTGCTAAAGCTTATGGACCAGTTACACAAGGACTTGCTAAACCAATAAATGATTTATCAAGAGGATGTAATGCTAGTGATATAGTAGGAGTAGTAGCAATTACTGCTTTACAAGCTTCAGCTATTCAAAAATAATATTTTAAAAGGAGTTAATGTATATGAAAAATAAAGTAATATTATGTGGAAGTATGAAAGTAAAAGATAAAATTATTGAAGTAAAAGAAACACTAGAAAATAAAGGATTTTTAGTTATATTACCAGAAGAGTGTTTTAAGGGCGAAAAAAAGAGCGTAGCATCTTATACACACTTCAATAGAATTGCCACTATTGATGCTTATATATTAATAGTTAATGCAGAAAAAAATAATATCAAAAACTATATAGGGCCTAACTCATTATGTGAAATTGCTTTTGGTTTTTATTATCAAAGAAAAGTATATTTATTAAATGATATTTATGAACCTTTTAAAGATGAATTAGAAGGATGGGGAGTTATTCCATTAAATGGTGATTTAAATAGATTAGGAGAAATTTAGTTTCTATGCTTAGTGAAGAAATTTACTAAGTTTTTTTATATAAAAAACTGTTAAGAAATCTAATCATTTATTTTCTTAACAGTTATTAATAAGTTTAATTATAATAAGAAATTAATCATTTGCTTTATTTCTTCACTAGTTAGATTAATATCTTCTCCTATAAGACCAAGATAGGGATGAATATTATCTTTTCTATGGAAGTCAGAACCAACTGTAGTTTGCAAATTATGCTTTTTAGCAAAGTTATTCCATAAAGCAATATCGTTATGTTTGATATTATTTTTATCTATATAAATATAATTTGTTTCTATACCATCTAGCTTCATATCTATAACTAAATCATCTATATCTTTTTCCGTTAGATTATCTTCATAAGTATAAGCAACAGGGTGAGCTAAAACTACTTTCCCACCAGCATGATGAATAAGTTCACTAGCTTCTTTTGGAGATATAGTTTCTTTTCTTACATAACAAGGACAATCTTCATTCATAATAGTTTCAATAAATTCACCCATATCAGGGATATGATCAAAAACTTCTTTTAATTTAGTTTCATTCTCTTTATTTTCTATTACATCATAAGCAATATGAGCTTTAGATACAGCATCAATTTTATCTAATCTCTCTACATCAATTTTATAACCTGCTTCTTCTAATTTAGTAGCTACTTTTCTTAAATATATATGTCTAGCATTCCTTATAGTATAAAGCTTTTCTTGAAACTCTTTATTATTTAAGTCAAAGTTATAACCTAGAACATGAACACCATATTTTTTAGCTTTAGTAGAAATTTCTACTCCTACTATTAAATTAATATTCTTTTCTTTAGCATAATTAAATATTTCTTCTTGATAAGCCTCTGTTGTATCATGATCACATATTGCAATAGTGTTGATACCATTTTTATAAGCTTCATCTACAATTTCTTTTTGAGTTAACATTCCATCTGAACAGTTAGTGTGAATATGTAAATCTATCATTTTATATCTTCTCCTTTATTTATCTTATAGCACATTTAGTATAGCATGGTCAATTTATATTTAGACAAAAACGTTAACATGTCTAAAACTTTTTCATTCTTCTATTAATATATAGATATTACTCCAAAATTTATTTCTTGTATTATATTTACTACTCTTTAAAAATTCTGTTCATTGTAAATAAGAGTAAACAAAATTATAATTTAATTGTTAATAATAAGGAGGGATATTTATGTATTACGGAGCAGGAACTTATGAAGCTTTCGCTCGTACAGAAAAACTAGAAGGGGTAGATAAAAAATCTGCTTATATAATAGGAACTGGTTTAGCTGGACTTTCGGCTGCTTTCTATTTAGTAAGAGATGGAAGAATGAAATGAGAACATATTCATCTACTAGAAAAACTAGATTTAGCTGGTGGTTATTGTGATGGTAGAAAAGATATAACTAAGGGATTTAGTTGAATGGATTTGTACTTTTGAAGTTGATAGTTATGCTAATAGTTATAAATCACTTGAAAAAGAAAATCAAAAGTATAAGAAAGAAATTAGTAAATTAGAATACGAAAATCAAAATCTAGAACAAGAAAATAATATAGATTAAATGAACTTTTCCAATTATTAAAGAAGTTTTTAAGAAAACTATTACAACGAGGTAATGACTCTACTAAAGATGAAACTGCTGAAGTTGTTAAAGATTGTTATGACAATAGTGAGTTTGATATGGGAGATGTTGTAAGAATATCTAAAGGAACAACTAAACAAGATGAATTATTTGAATATGTTGAAGCACCTGATTATTACAAAGAAAGAGTTAGAGATTATGATGAAGGTGAATATGATAAAGATGATTTTGATTTAAGTAGATAAAATTAAAAAATACTCTTGATTTTTTTTATTGTTTGAGTGATAAATAAAAAGACAAGAAAACGAGATTAAACCTAATTTAATCGCTTATATTGAGGTTTTAATGTAAAGTTTAATCTCTTATCTGTTCTTTAAAATAAAGTGCATTAAATGGCAAATTAGGAAGGTGGAAGATTTATGCTATTAGAAAATAATACAGAAAAGGTAATGAATTTAGTTGATATTATTGATGATTTAAATGGCATTAATAATGTTAGATTAGCAATACACATACTTGAAGAAAACTATTTTTCTGCTGAATACGATGAAAGTTTTATGAGATTATTAAAAGAAGTATTAGGAATATTAAATCAAGATTACAAAAAAGTAATAACTAATTTTGCTAAATATAAAAACTTACTATTTATATCAGCAAAGTATATGGAACTATCATTACTAGAAAAACAAAAGTTTTAAATTTAATATCTTTCAGTATGGCTTTAAAAATGAGGAAATAAATACTAAAATCAATCAAAAATTAAATGTATATGATTATTGTTATTCATTAAACGTATTATAAAAGTGAGAATATGCAATATTACAAATATTTTATTTTAATGAAAAGTGTCAAATGCATATACAAATTCTTTAACTTTTGGTACAATTTTATTGTATACGGAGGTTTAGAATATGAATTACAGTGATTTAAGTGGAGAAACTCAATTATTTCTTAACAAAGCAATGGATATATATTCAATAATTAAAGATAAAAGTTTAAATAGAACTGTTAAAGATATAATTGGTACAAAAGATTATGAATTTACTAAACTAGATAAGAAAGTATTGGCACTTTTTATTGCTGGATTATTAGTGGAAGGAAATTTGAAGGAAATATTTTCTCAATATGACGACATTAAATTAGATGATTTATTTGATTTTATTGGCATTAAGGAAAGTGATATAACACCAATAGAAGATGAAAAATATGAAGAATTTTTTGACAAAAATATAAAATTAGATTTAGTAACTATTCTCAAAGAAAGCAACCGGGATAATACGATCAATTTTGTAACACCTGAAGTTGTAATTAGTTCATTACAAGATATTAGTTTAAGTGGTTCAGAAATTCTTGAATATTATAAAGATAAATATAATTTAAAAAGTGGTGGTATATTTATTAGCGAACACCCTTTGTTTAGAGCATTAGAGAATTACACACTTATAGATGGTAGTGTTAGTAAGAAAGATTCACCAAAAGGAAATAACGTTGGATTAGGTTCGTCATTATTTGCAACTTCACCACTGAAAAAAGGTGACCTAAAACCATTAATACAAACACAAAAGCAAAAAAAGGTAACTAAATTTGATGATAGTGTATGGCAATTACTTGATGAAATTCAAAAGAAATTTATTGGTCAAGAAGTGGCAACTGAAGGATTATTTTATAATATAGTTAATAATCAACAGTTAGCTGAAATGGAAGATATACCTGATGGACAAAGATCAATTATATTTATAGATGGTCCAACAGGAACAGGAAAAACAGCAATTACAAGGGAAATTACTGAAAAATTAGGAATTCCTTTCACATCATCTTCTGTAACAAATTATTCTTCTACTGGTTATGTTGGTGGAGATATTATAGATGTATTAAAAGAACTTTATAGAAAAGCAAATGGTGATATAGAAAAGGCTCAAAGAGGAATTATAGTATTTGATGAATTTGATAAAATTGCCTATTCTAGAAGTGGCGGATTAGAAATGAAAAAAGCTGTTCAACAACAATTGTTGGATTTTCTAGGTGGAGGAAAATATAATATTCGTGTTGGCAATAGTATATTTGATATGAATGAAATTGAATTTGATACATCAAAATTAACTTTTGTATGTCTTGGAGCATTAACAGATTTGCGTTCAAAGAAAACTGAAACAAGACAAACTATTGGATTTGGTCAAACTAGTCAATCTTCTGAAGAACAAACTTATAGCATTATTCCACAAGACTTAATGAGCATTGGTCTAGAACGAGAACTTGTAGGTAGATTTAACACATATCTACATACAGATGATTATAGTAAAGAGTCATTAGAAAAAATATTAAGAGAATCTACTATTAGTCCATTAATAGGCTTTAAGAAATGGATAGAAGCAAGAGGAAAACAATTAGTCATTGATGAAGATGTTTATGGTTTAATTGCCGAACAAGCATATGAATTAAATACTGGTGCTAGAAGTTTGCAAACAGTTATGAATAATATTAGAACTCCATTTATTAGAGAAGTATTACGAGGGACTGACAATACAATTTATTTAGATTCTGAAACTGTAATTAAAGAAAATGGCCAAACAATGAATAGAAAATGGAGAGTATAATATGGATTTTGAATATAATGGTAATTTGTTAGAAGATGATAGAATTAATCTTGTATCAAATGAAATAGTTAACAAATATTCACAAATTAGTTTTGAAAGAGCAAAAGAAGCTGCAATGCTTGAAGGTAAAATTTCTAGTCCTAAAACTGTTAATGATGAACTTAATAGATTATATAATATTATGCTAGTTAATAGTGATAATAAGGAAATGGTAACAATAGTTTATAAAGATTTTTTAGAAGTATTAAAAAATATCAATATTGAAGAGGATAGAGATAATTATATAAATTTAGTTGATGGAATAAATGCTTATCTTCAAAATAATGATGAATTTCCCTTTTTAAGTGATTATCATTAAAAAATCATTTCAAATTGGGAGAGCATACTAATTATGTTAATTATCCTCAAAACTTATTTGATGGCAAATAAGTAACACACTACCAAGTCGGCATTTTGCCAACTAGGAATGTGTGTCAAAGGAGATCCTTTTGAAACTCAAGAAGCACCAATACTAAAAACTATTGTAAGTAGTAAAGGTGCTTTTTTTATTTTATCTTCGTAACTTAATTTTGACATATAAAAACCTCGTTTCCATGTCCAAGAAACGGGGTTCATATCAAAAATCATTGAAAGAATTATCAAACGAAAAGAAATTTAATTTAGAAATATAAATAAATATACCTAGTAAGCATAAAATTTACTAGGTGTTTTTATATGTTTATTAGAAAATATAAGAGTTTTATGTTGATACTTTTCTTTACCTTATTAATATCTTTACAATTAGTAGATGCCAAAGTAAATAGTATCTTGCCACTAGCTGGTAAAGTTATTACTATTGATCCTGGACATGGGGGACGAGATAGCGGAGCAATAGCAGGTAAAATCTATGAAAAAGATTTAAATCTTGAGATATCTTATCAATTAAAAAAAGTCTTAGAAGAAAATGGTGCTACTGTTTATATGACTAGAATGGTTGATGAAGACTTATCAAGTAGATGGGATGCTAGAAAGAAAAGGGGAGATTTATATCGAAGAATCTTATTTATCCAAAATAAAAAAAGTGATATTTATCTTTCAATTCATTTAAATGCAGGAGCAGGAACAGGTCATGGACAAGAAGTATTATATCATCCAATAAATAAAAAAAACTTACTACTAGCAGAAAGTATTCATAATGAATTTAAGGAAGAATTTAAAACAAGACGAATAATAAAAAAGACAAATCTTTATCTTTATTCTAATACAAGAGTACCTGGTGTTTTAATAGAATGTGGTTTTCTTTCTAATGCTAATGATAGATATCTACTAAAAAAAGAATCATACCAAAAAAGGTTAGCACTTGCTATTACTAAAGGAGTGTTTGAATACTTTCAAAAAGAAGAAACTACCTCTTAGCTTCTTCTTTTGTATATAAAGTTACTTTATCAAAGTAATAACCTAATATTTGTTTATAGTTACAATCAAGTTTTGCTAAAGCATTTGCTCCTACTAGACTTAAGCCATAACCACTACCAATTCCTCTTGTAATAAAATTAAAACCATTCTTTAAAACTAGAATTGTAATATCTGCTGAAGGCAAATCTAGTCTAGCCATTAATTCAAGAGAATCAAATATCTTATCATTAACTTGTAACTTTAATATCCTATTACCACTACTTAATTGTTTAATTATAATATTAAGTTTTTCATCTTTAATACCTAATCTATTTCTTAACTCTTCAACAGTAAAATACTTCTGATTCATATAATTAGGATAAGCTAAGTCCCAGAAACTTTCTACCTGCTTTAAATAAGGAACACCATCTTTCTTTTCTGTATAACCATTACTAACTAAATGAATATAAGCATCAATTGGTTTCTTATCATAAACTAAATATTCACCATCAGTTTCACTAATCGCTTCCTTGAATACCTTTTCATACATTCTATAAGTATTAGGATAAAGTAATTTATAGTAATTTAAATTAACATAAGAAAAATGATAATTATCTTTTCTCATCTTCTTATTTTCCTTATATAGCTTCATTATTTCACTACGATATAAAACAGTAACAGCTTTTAAAGTTTCCTTTTCTAAAAACATTGTAATATTACTAAATAAAACACTTAAAAGAAAATTATCAAGAGAAATTTTATCATCAGTATCAAGGGTTAAGATAACATCCTTATCATATCTAGATTCCTTATCTAATAAAATAACTTTAGTAGGTATGCCATCAATAAAAATAACAACCTTATTACCATTAAATTGAATTCTTTGATTAACTAACCAGTTATGGTCTAACCCATCTAAATTATAATCATCTAAATCTTTAGCAAATTCATAATTCATTGATAAATACAAATATAAAACATCTTCATTTTTCTCTTTCACTACCTTATATTTTTCTAGCATATTATCACCTAAAAGTAGTGTTTGTAGAAAATGAAAACTTTATACTTTAAAATTCAAAATATTTTAATTCATAATCTTTATCACAGTTCTTTCCTGTTTTATAAGATAAATTCTTAAATACTTTAGTTAAATCAACTTTCTTAGTATCCTTAATATAGTAATTAACCTTCTTAATAATATCTAAAGTTTCTTGTAATGCTTTATCATATAATTCATCAAAACTATCAGTATGTTTTTCTCTTTTTAGACAAGGGTGATACCATTCTTCTTTATTAATATTAAGATAGTTTCTTTTATCATTATCATTTATATGATAAGAAATAGTAGAGAAAGGAAAAAATGACTTAGGTGTTATCACTTCACAAGTAGTATAAATCATTCTTTTGATTCCTGTTTTATCATATCTAAAATACTTAAGAGCAAAGTGCATATCTTTTAAAGCTTGTTTATAAAAATTACTCATTTCATTTATACCAAAGGTTTCTTTAAAAGCATAATCAATCACTTCTTCTAATTCCTTAGAAAAAGATTTAAATTCAAAACAATAGTCATAAAACTTAAAAGAATGAACTTTCTCTTGTTCTCTTTTACTAATTAAATAATTATCAAGAAAGACCTCCATATTATGATGAAGTCCTCGATATTTATAAGTTTCTTTATCTTCTTTTTTCCATTCCCCAGTCTTATAAAAAACATAAGGATGGATAGTACTATCAAGAACATAATGAGCAATAAAACCATATAAATAAGCCATAACATCAGGTATTTGATAATAATTATTATACTTAATATAATTAACTAAATTTATAAAAAACTCTCTTGTTTTATTAGTATGAAAGTAAAGAGCAAAATCTTGTTGTTTCTTTCCCTTCTTTAAAGAAATTTTATGATAAAAAAAGAAAGGGTCCATTCCTTGAGCAAACATTCTTATATCTTTTTTTTCATCCATTAATAATTCTTTTAAACCGATAGGTAGATTATTGTAAACGTCTATACCAAAATAGGCATGTGTAACAGTAGCTGGCATCTAACCACATCCTTTACAACAGTATACCATATAATTTCACGAAAAATTCATATTTTTTTAGATAGTTATGTGGTATAATTACTCTAGGCAGGTGGGAAGATGATAGAGAAACAATTTAAAAATCTAGAAGAACAGATAGAAATAATGAAATATAAAGGTCTTACTATTAATGACCCAGATTTCACTAAGCAAATCCTATTAAGAGAAAACTATTTCTTCTTAAATGGTTATCGTTATCCTTTAATGAAAAGTATGAAGGATAAAAGATTTTTAGAAGGAGCAACGTTTGAAGAGTTATATAGTATCTTTTTGTTTGATAGAGGAATTAGAAATGTCTTCTTTAAGAATCTATTAATAATAGAGAATAATTTGAAATCAATCTTTTCTTATCAATTATCGAAAAGGTATGGTTATAGAGAAAAAGATTATTTAAAAACAAAGAACTTTACACAAGATAAAACTAAATCAAGACAAGTCAATGATTTAATTCATAAGATGAAAAGGCAAATAAGAGTTAATGGTAGGGAACATACAGCCACTAGTCATTATATGATGAATTATGGGTATATACCTTTATGGATATTAGTTAAAGTTTTATCTTTTGGAATAGTAGGAGAATTATTTTCTATTTTAAAATATGAAGATCAAAAAAGAATATGTGATATCTATCATTTAAATGTTTCTACTATGACAACTTACTTACCAATATTATCTAATTATCGTAATTTATGTGCACATGAAGATATTTTATATGAAAATAGAACTCAGAAGGTTATACCTAATACAATCTATCATAAACTACTTAATATTGAAGAAGATGAAGAAGGGTATATCTATGGGAAAAATGATGTTTTTGCATTAGTAATTATTATGAAAGATATGTTAAGTAAAGAAGAGTTTAAGAATATGATGTTAGAGTTAGAAAGAGAGATAAATAATTTATCTTATAACCTACATACAATTAAATTGGAAGTTATTTTGAAGAGAATGGGTTTTCCTTCTAACTTTGATCAAATAGAAAAAATTGAAAGGAGTTATGAAAATGAATATGAATAAACTTAAAGATAGTATATTAATAGTTGTGGCTTTTATTCTAGGTGGCGTTTTAACTTATGTTGTAGTAAGTGGTAATTTAACTACTTCATCAAAAGGAACGACTAGTAGTACAGGGGCAACTTGTAGTAGTAAAAACTGTACTAAAGTATTAGTTGATGGGTCAGGAATAAGTCAATCAGTTTCTAAAGTCTATGATGGTGTATTAGTAGTTAAAAACTATCAAAGTAATCAATTAGCAGGTTTTGGAACAGGTTTTGTTTATAAAGAAGATGGTAAATATGACTATATTATAACTAATCATCATGTAATTGATGGAAATAATAAAGTAACAGTTTTAACTAGTAAGGAAGAGGAGTTAGATGCTGAAGTATTAGGAAGTGATAGTTATGTAGATATAGCTGTTCTTAGAGTTAAAAAGAATAAAGATTTAACAGTATTATCTATTGGAACTAGTGAAAATAGTAAATTAGGAGACTTAGTATTTACTATTGGTACTCCAGTTAGTAATGAATATCAAGGAAGTGTATCAACTGGTCACTTAGCAGGAAAAGATAGAATGGTAACAGTTAGTACTAGTAGTAGTGGTTATGGAACAAGTACTGGTGACTGGGTAATGAAAGTATTACAAACAGATGCTTCAATTAATCCTGGAAATAGTGGTGGACCTTTAATGAATGCTAATGGAGAAGTAATTGGTGTTATTTCTATGAAATTAGTTAAAGAAGAAATTGAAGGTATGGGATTTGCTATTCCAATCGAATATGCAATATCTAAGATTGAAACTTTAGAAAAAGGTGAAGAAATCAAATGGCCACAATTAGGTGTTCAAATGGTTAATGTTTCTGATGTTAAATCATCTCGTTTTGGTAGTAATTATAATATTCCAAATGATATTGATTCTGGTGTTGTAGTTGCAGGTGTAGTAAGTGGAACAGGAGCAGCTAAATCAGACTTAAAAGAAGGAGACATAATTACAAAACTTAATGGTGAAACAGTAGAAAATGCAGCATATTTAAGATATGAGTTGTATAAATATGCTCCAGGTGATACAATAACGATTACGTATTTACGTGATGGCAAAGAACATGAAACAAAAGCAGTATTATCAAAAAGTTAATACGAGGAGGAAATGTTATGAGAAGGGTTATACCTCTTGAGAAAAAAGTAGAAAGTGAAAAAGGAATTAATTTATTAAAAGAAACTTGTAATTATATAAATGAACATCTAGCTGAATTTGAAGATAATGATTATAAAGATATTACAGAATTGTGTCTTTATCTATTGACAGGTTATAAAAAAGAAAATATAAATTCTAACTTTTTCGATACTATTTTTGCTTATATTAAAGAAAATATTGGTAAAATGGAAATGGATTTTTCACCTACTGATACTATACAACAAATAAGAGTAGGTAATATAAAAATGGGTAGTTTGATGTTTAAAGATTTTTCATTAAAAGAAAAACAAGAAAGAAAAGATAAACGACTTAGTTGCTGTGGTTTTTATCCAACTATGGAGAGAAAAGAAAGAATATTTTTAACACTTAATAATCAAATGATTATGGGCAATCAAGCTATTATTAATCAAGATGATTGTGATAATCTTTTTATAGGGGAATACTATTTTAATAGAAATACCATTTCTCCTAATAATGCTTCCTTAACTAAATTAGAATTAATAGATAATGTAACTATTGTGGAAGATATATACGAATATAACGAAATAGCAGGAATGAGACATTATGAAGGATTGATTTCTTTAGAAAATTATAAAGATAATGAATATTTTGTTGCTTCCTTAATAGATAGAAAAGAGCTTTTTGCTAATAAATATGGCATAGCACCATCTAATACTTCATCTATTACAATAAAATAAAAGAACTGGTGATAGTTCTTTTATTTTATAGAAAAACACCCGATATCATTATCTTTTAAAACTTTATACATATTTAAAACATCATTTTCGTCTTTTGCTTGTATTTTTAAAGAAGAGCCACCTAATAAATATTTTTGTAGTGTTGCTTGTTTTAAAATATCAATAGAAAGATAAATACTGTCACTATACTTATCTTTGTTAGTGACATTTTTAATTTTACCAAATATAGCAGCATCTTGCTTTTTAAATTCTATTTCTATCCTAGTATCTTGAAATGCTGTTAATACAAAGTTTAAATTATTTTGTTCACTAAAATTATCTATCTTTTTTTTCATGAATTTTAATATTTCTTTTGCTAATTCATAAGTTGTTTCTTCATCTTTCTTATTTGTAAGAGTATAGATTGCTTCTTCTAATCCAATTATATTAAAAGATAGAGTACCATGTTTTAATAATTTTCTAAGACGATCTTTTTCCTTTAATTTTTCACCATCATGCCATGTTCCTAGTTGGTATAAAGTAGGAAATTGAAGGATGGTTTTATTTACTTGTAATTCAAATCTTTCTAAAATAGCATCTTTAGCTTGTTTTAATACTTGTTCTAATTCTTGATAGAAAGAGCGATAATCATTATTACTTTTAAGAGCTATTCTAACTAAGTTAATAGATATACATGATATATTTCCTTTTCCACCACAAATCTTCTTATCAATAGTGGTATTATCTTCTATTACCCTTATAGCATTGTATC
>RKAV01000082.1 GCA_014846175.1 bacterium
TTTATAATTTATCATAAGAATATTCTAAGTACTTAAAAGATTCGCTTTTATACAGTAAAGCTTCAAACTTACAATATTAATAATATCCTTTATAGAATTATTATGAATAAAACTAAGTTTTTCAAAAAAAGTTATTACATAACTGTATGATTTTTTCTACTTGTAAAATATTGGAGAAAACAAAAACCAATATTGATAAAAACTAAAAAATTTGATATTCTTAAATAAGAATAGGAGGGTATTAAATGTTAGTTTATGTACTAAATCAAGAAAAACTAATAAGTTTCACTTTACCTTCCACTGTATCTGGTAGTTATTGGGTTAAAGATAAAGACAAATATAATAATGAAATAAATCTAATAAATATAAGTGAAGATAATGGAAAGTGGAAAGCATATAGTAATAAAAATGTAAGAATATTAGCTAATAAAGAAGTTTTAAGAGAAGTAGAGCTTAGTGAATACTTATTCTTAATACTCCAATTAAAAGATGAAGCAGGTTACTATATTTTATATGTTTCACCAGTAAATGACCTTTCAATGAAATATCTTTCAATTGAAAGAGACTGTAAATTTACAGTAGGAAGTTCTACTGATAATGCTATTAGTTGTAATAATCAATTAGTATCACCACATCATATTGAAATAACTTATCAAAATAGAACTTGGTTAGTAAAAGACTTAGATAGCCAGTATAAAGCTTTTATAAATAATCAAGCTTTATATGGAATGAGAAGACTTAATCATGGTGATGTTATTTTTATAATGGGTCTTAAAATTATTGTACTTGGTAATATGTTAGTATTTAATAATCCTTTAGACAGTGTAACTTATAATGAAAGTTTACCTGCTAAATATATAGAACGACAAATTAATGAGAAAGTAGTTACAACAGAAGAGGAAGAAGAAATAACACTATATGACAAAAACGATTATTTTGTAAGGTCTCCTCGTTTTGTAGAAGTAGTAGAAAAAGAAGACTTTAAGCTTGATGCTCCTCCTAATAACAATGAACAAGAAGAAATGCCTTTTATTTTAACTATGGGACCAATGATAACAATGGCATCTACTTCCTTTGTTATGTTATTAGTTGCGTTTATGTCTATGCAAAATGGTACAGGAAATATGATGAGTGTAATGCCAACAATAGCAATTTCTATTTCAATGATGGCAGGAACTCTTCTTTGGCCAACTATAAATAGACGTTATACTAAGAAAATGCAAGAAAAGAAAAAAGCTAAATTAGAGAAAAAATATAATGAATATTTGGTAAAAAAAGAACAAGAATTATTAAACATATCTACTAAACAAAAACAAATATTATTATCAAACAATATCAGCCCTAGTGAATGTTATCAAATGATAATTAATAAAAGTAGAACATTATGGGGAAGAGAACTACATCAAAATGATTTTCTTTCTATGCGACTTGGACTAGGAAGAACAACTTTATCTATTAACTTTACTTATCCAACAGAACATTTTACAGTTGATGATAATAATCTTGAAGAAAAGATGATGATTATAACTGAAAAATATAAGTATATAGATGGAGCACCAGTAGTAGAAAATTTTGTTACTAAAAATATAATGGCTATTTGTGGAAGATATGAATACATAAAACCTTATACAGATTTATTACTACTACAAATGGTAGCACTTCATAGTTATTATGATTTAAAAATAGTTATTTTAACCAATGAAGCAAATCTAGAATATTGGGAAAATATTAAAATGATGCCACATCTATTTAGTAATGACAAGGAAACAAGATTTTTTGCTAGTAACTTTGATGATGCTAAAGAAATAACGCAATACTTACAACGAATAATGACGTCAAGAATTACACAAACAGAGAAAATAAAACAAAATAGAGAGCAACTATATAAGAACTTTTCTACCTATTATATGATAATAACTGACGATTACAAGATGGTTAAAAACTTTTCTTTAATTGATCAAATATTAGAAATGGATGGTAACTTAGGTTTTAGTTTATTAATACTTCATCCGTCTATTGCCAATTTACCAACTGCTACTAAAGCTTTTATTGGCATAAATGATATGCAAAATGGAGGTATCTTTGAAAGTGAAATTCAAAAAGATTCTCAAAGAACATTTACTATTGAACCAGTTGATAAATTAGATTTATCTTATTGTTCCTTAAGATTAATAAATATTCCTTTAGAAAGTAAAGATGAAGAATATAATTTACCAAAAACAGTAGGATTTTTAGAAATGTATAATGTAGGAAGAATTGAACAATTAAATCCTCTTGAAAGATGGAAAGTTAATAATCCTATAAATAGCTTATCAGTACCAGTTGGTTTATCAACTGATGGTAATTTATTCAAACTTGATTTACATGAACGTGAAGAAGGTCCACATGGCTTGATTGCTGGTATGACTGGTTCTGGTAAATCAGAGTTTATAATTACTTATATTTTATCAATGGCTATCAATTTTCATCCTGATGAAGTTCAGTTTGTTTTAATTGATTATAAAGGTGGAGGCTTAGTTGGTGCTTTTGAAAGTCAAGATAAAAAAGTGGTATTACCACACTTAGCAGGAACTATAACCAATCTAGAAACAGCAGATATTAATAGAGCACTATCATCAATAGAAAGTGAATTAAAAAGAAGACAAAAACTATTTAATGAAGCACGTGAGAAATTAGGAGAAGGAACAATCGATATTTATAAATATCAAAAATATTATCGTGAAGGACTGCTAGATAAAGCCGTTTCTCATCTATTTATCATCTCTGATGAGTTTGCTGAACTTAAAAGTCAACAACCAGAATTTATGGATCAATTAATATCAACAGCTCGTATTGGACGTTCTTTAGGAGTTCACTTAATACTAGCTACCCAAAAACCTAGTGGTGTAGTAAATGACCAGATTTGGTCTAACTCCAGATTTAAAGTTTGTTTAAAAGTTCAAGATGCTAATGATTCCAATGAAGTAATAAAAAGACCAGATGCAGCAATGATAAAAGAGGTTGGTAGATTTTATTTACAAGTAGGTTATGATGAGTTATTTGCTCAAGGACAAGCAGCTTGGGCAGGAGCTCCTTATGTTCCACTTGATAAAGTATATCATCAAAAAGATGATTCTATAGAATTCATTGATGAAACAGGAAAGAGTATAAAAAGTATTGATACTCCAAAAGTAAATATAAAAGTGGAAGGAGAACAATTGCCTAGTATTGTTAAATATCTTTCCGCACTTGCTAAAAAGAATAGTATCACTGTTAAACAATTATGGTTACCAAAACTTGCTAGTAGTATCTACTTAGATAATCTAAAAAGTAAATATAACTTTGTAAGAAAACCATTTGATGTTTCTTTAGTTATTGGTGAATATGATGACCCAGCTAATCAAAAACAAGGACTTTTATCTATTGATTTAGGACAAGAAGGTAATGTTGTAATTTACAGTATGACGGAAAAGAATACTATTACCAATACAATTTTGTATTCCTTAATAACTACTTATACTACGGAAGAAGTTAACATTTATGCGTTAGATTTTGATAATGAAACCTTAAAAATATATGAAAATGCTCCGCAAGTTGGTGATATAATATTTGCTAATGAGGAAGAAAAAGTAGATAAGTTACTTAAACTTTTAATGCTAGAAATAGAAAAGAGAAAGAAATTATTCCAAGACTTTAATGGTAGTTACAATTTCTATTGTTCTCATTCAGGAAAGACTTTACCAGCTATCGTCTTTATGATATCTGGATATGAGAACTTTAAAGAAAGTTTTGAAGATTTTGAACAAGATGTTGCTAAGATAACAAGAGATGGGGCAAAGTATGGAATATATTCAGTTGTAACAGCTATTAGTGATAGAGCTTTAAGACTTAGTATGCGTTCTAATTTCCCAACTATTATTCCTTTAAAATTATCAGCACCAATCGAGTATAATATGTTACTTGGTAAGAAAGCACCGTTAATAGCAGATATAACTAATCGTGGTGTTATTTTGCTAGATGATGTTCCTTATGAATTTCAAACTGCTTCTGTTTGTGAAAATGATAAATTAAATGACTATGTTAAACAAGTTATTTCAGCATTAAATGAACAAATTAAAACAAGAGCTACTCGAGTACCAGTATTACCAGAAAAAGTAACGCTAAGTGATGTTAGACAAGCTCTTCAAGATTTAACTACTATACCTGTTGGTATTGAAAAGGAAACGCTTGATATTGCAACTTACAACTTTAAGAAAAATCTTATCAGCTTGATTAACTCTGAAGATATAACAGCACTTGCTAAATTAACTAGTTTAATAATTAAAGAGACAACAAGTCTAGTTAATGTAGAAACTATGGTTCTTGACTTAAAAGATTTTTATGATGAAAATACTTTTGAAAATGTTATCTATCATAACTTAGCAGTTGATTCTTTCAAGTTTCTTAATGATGAAGTCTTTAGAGAAGATAGAACTAACAATTTAATAGTATTTATTACTGGGGTTGAAAAACTAATTGGTAGTTTAGATCCTACTACTAAAAATAGTTTAATAACAATTTTTACTAAGATGAGTGAATTAAAAAATGTATCTATCGTATTTGTCGGTCGAGTAGTAGATATAAAAACATTTGCTTATGAAACTTGGTTTAAGCAATTTGTATCAAGTGACGGTGGAATATATGTAGGAAGAGGAATTAATAATAATACTCTTTATAGTATTTCAACTTCATTTAGAATATTAAATGAACAAATACCACCTAACTTTGGTTATGTTGTTGATAATGGTATAGCAACTAGAATTAAAGTATTAGAAGGTGACGAATAATGGAAGATAAAGTTTTAGTAACAATAATAGTACCATTAATTGAAAAGAAGTATGAAGTATTTCTTCCTGTTAATAAAAAAATAGGAGAAATATCTTCTTTACTTGCTAAAGGTTTAGTTGATGTATCTAATGGTTATTATATAGTGACAAATAAAGAAAAATTTTATAATAGAATAACTGGTAAAGAATATAATAATAATGTTATTTTACAAAAAACTGATATAAGATATGGTACACAATTAGTATTTATGTAAAAAAATGTCTACATAGTTGCTTAGCAAAAAAAAGTATGATAAAGTTTAATTATAGAAAGGTAGGAGAAAATTATGGCATATAACGATTCTGTATATTTTCAACAGGAAAAAATTCAACAAGTTGTTTCACGTTTAACAGAAACAAAGGATAGTATGATTAAAATTAAAAATGAATTGATTGAGTATAATAATCAACAATTAAAATCATATTGGTCTACAGCAGGTAGTATTTTAGCACAATCAAGATTAGAGTCATTTATCAATAATGACGTACAAGGATTCATTGATTATATTAATGCAAGAATTGAAGAACTAGATTCATCAATTTCTTATGTAAATCAAATGGATGAAGCTTAAGAGGAGGAAATAATATGGATAGAAAAGAAGCATCAGTTACTGCTATATTAGAAGGTGTTGATTACTTAAAAACACAATTTAATAATCACATGACTGACGAAACAAATCAAGTAAATGAAGCTTATGACAGTTTAAGAGCTGGCGGTTTGACAAGTCAAAGAATTGATGAAATTTTTGGAGAAATTAAAACAAGAATTAACAATTTAAAACAAGAATTTGATACAGTAGAAACAAACATTAGAAATGACTTAACAACTTCTGCTGAAACAATTGATACAGCTGATAAGAATATTCTTGATACTTTAAATCAGGGTAATCAATAATTTATAGCAATACGTTTGTATTGCTTTTTTAGAATAGATAGGAGGAATAAAGATGGTTTCAGAAGCACAAGTAGAAGAAGCAAGAAAGACATTTGAAGATGCAAAAACAGAATTACCTGCAACAGGTGAATTTAATGCAGTAATTACTTCATTAAAGGAAGTAATAAATATTCTTTCAGATGTATGGCAAACAGATGGAGGAACAAGAGAAATATCAAAAATAACTTCTATAGCTAGTGAATTAGATAGCTATTCTAGTATTGAGTCTGAATTAGGTAATCTAAAAACTGCAACGGTGTCAATAAGTAAAGGTTATCATAAAGATTATTTAGGAATGGATTAAAGGTGACATTATGGCAAAAGTAAGTACAGATGGGATGAGAGGAACAGCTAGTGAAATAAAAAGTTTAATTGATATTCTAAAAAATAGGGCTACAAGTACTGGTATGGGAGCTGAAAGAATGAGTCAAGCAGCTAGCATTCTTACTGGTTATAATGGACAAATAGTACAAGGAACAGTTGTTAATACTAATCAGTTTGATGGAAAACACGTTAGTCATTATAAAGAATATCAAACTTGGATAATTAATACAAATGGGGTAGAAGAATTAGCTAGTTCAGTTGCAAAAAAAGCTGAAGCGTTAGAAGCTATTGCTTCTAAAATTAGTGGTGAAGCAGATGTGATAAATTCTATTTCAGAACAAATAGAAGGATATATAACTACTATTCAAAGTACAATAGGAGATAATATTTCTGCAACTGCAATAACTACTGCTTTTAAAGCTTTAGGTCAAAATGGAGTTACTAAGGCAAATTTAGCAGTGAGTGGAGATTTAATTAATAATAGAGATTTCCTTGATTTTGATCAAATAAAGACTGATCCTAACTTGCAAGGTGGAGTATTAACATTTGAAAAGCAGGATGATGGTACTTATAAAGTACTTAAAAATGGTGGGGGAACAGGATATTATACAACTGGGTTAGCAGCAGCATTTTATATGAAAACTTTAGTACGTGCCAATAATCAAATTTCACAGCAAAAAACAGGAATAAGTGTTAAAGATACAATACCAGAACAAAAATCAGTTAATAGTGAAAATTATAAAAATCATAAAATAGAAAATTTGCAATCTGATTTTGAAAGCATTAAAGATATGAAATATTTTGTAGAAAACAGGCAAGATATAGTTATTCCAAAAGGTAAGCATCTTTATATAGATGGTCAAAAAACAATAGGTACAGATTACACATTTAGATATAATGAAGATACGGGAAAGTATCATATTGTTATGTCAAATGGAAATTTTTCAAACACTTCATATACTTTATATGAAATGTCAAAAGCAGAAATTAAATAATTTTATTGTAAAGGAGGTTTAAAATATGGCAAAAGTAAGTACAGATGGGATGAGAGGAACAGCTGGTGAAATAAAAAGTTTAATTGATATTCTAAAAAATAGGGCTACAAGTACTGCTATGGGAGCAGAAAGAATGAGTCAAGCTGCTAGTATTCTTACTGGTTATAATGGACAAATAGTACAAGGAACAGTTGTTAATACTAATCAGTTTGATGGAAAGCACGTTAGTCATTATAAAGAATATCAAACATGGATAATTAATACAAATGGGGTAGAAGAATTAGCTAGTTCAGTTGCCAAAAAAGCTGAAGCGTTAGGAACTATTGCTTCTAAAATTAGTGGCGAAGCAGATGTAATAAATTCTATTTCAGAACAAATAGAGGGATATATAGCTACTATTCAAAGCACAATAGGAGATAATGTTTCCGCAACAGCGGCAGCTACTGCATTTAAGGCTTTAGGACAAAACGGAGTTACTAAGGCAAATTTAGCAGTGAGTGGCGATTTAATTAATAATAGAGATTTCCTTGACTTTAATCAAATAAAGACTGATCCTAACTTACAAGGAGGAGTATTAACTTTTGAAAAGCAAGACGATGGTACTTATAAAGTACTTAAAAATGGTGGAGGAACAGGATATTATACGACTGGATTAGCAGCAGCATTTTATATGAAAACTTTGTCAAATACTCTTAAATCAGAAAATGCCGGTTATGAAATGGTTCAAAAATATCATGAACAACAAGCTAAATCAACAGAAAAAGCTGGAGATGAAATGGTTCAAAAATATCATGAACAACAGGCTAAATCAACAGAAAAAGCTGGAGATGAAATGGTTCAAAAATATCATGAGCAACAAGCTAAATCAACAGAAAAAGCTGGAGATGAAATGGTCCAAAAATATCATGAGCAACAAACTAAATCAACAGAAAAAGCTGGAGATGAAATGGTTCAAAAGTATCATGAGCAACAATCTAAATCAACAGAACCATCTAAACCATTAATGTCAGCAGAAAAAATAGAAGAGCAAGAACAATATACTTATGATGGCAATAGAGTATTAAAAGGAAAAACGATTGAATTATATAAAGGCAAAACTGGTGGATACAAAATTGTTTCTCCTATAGATAATAAACATAACGAAGCAATATATTATAATAAAGATGGTAAAAGAATTCATAGAGCCGTTTATAATCAGGATGGTCTTGCTGTATTTGAAAGTTATGGATGAGAAATTTTCTCATCTTATTTTATTGATTCAACTAATAAGACAATTTATGATTCTAGTGATGAGTTAACTTTAAAAGGAAAAAACAGTTCTAAAAAATAAATACTCATACCTATAAAAATAGAAACCGATAATTGATTTCTATTTTTTTATAATTATCTTTTCTACTAAGCAAATAGCATAGTAGAAAAGAAAGGCAAATACTCCCAGTAAAAATACAGAAGTAATAACTAAATTAATATTGAACACTTGACTACCATACATAATTAAATAACCTAATCCTTTTTTAGAAACAAGTAATTCACCCATGATAACACCTATATAAGCCATACTTGTATTAATCTTTAGATTATTAATTATGTTAGAAAAATTACTAGGTAGAACAACTTTAAAGAATAAATCTTTCTTACTAGCACCTAAACTTTTTAATAAGATTAAATAGTTTTTATCAGTTTCACTAAAGTCATGATAAATGTTGATAATAGATAAGAATAAACTAATAAGTAAAGCCATAAAAATAATTGATTTAGTACTAGCACCTACCCAAATAATAATTAAAGGTCCAAGAGCTACTTTAGGAAGAGCGTTAATAACTGTAAGATAAGGATCAAAAACTTTAGCAAGACGTTTATTCCACCATAGGATAGAAGCAATTACTATACCTCCAATAGAAGCTAGAGAAAAACTTATAATAGTTTCTAATAGAGTAACTTTAATATGTGTAAACAAATTATTACTATCTATTAGTTTTCCTAATGTTTTAAAGATAAGGGAAGGGCTACTAGTAAGGAAAGTATTAACTATCTTATAATAAGCTAATATTTCCCAAATAACTAGAAATGATATAAGTATCATAACCTGAAAGAATATTGTAATTATTTTATCTTTTTTTATTTTTTTTAAGTATTTTTTTCTTTCATCAGATATGTACATCTAAATCTCTCCATATTTCATCATAATAAATACTAAACTCTTTTCTCTTTC
Source organism: bacterium (assembly GCA_014846175.1). Taxonomy (GTDB): domain Bacteria; phylum Bacillota_I; class Bacilli_A; order RF39; family UBA660; genus Onthousia. The sequence goes on from RKAV01000082.1 coordinate 9,310, forward strand.
TATTTTCAAATGGTGTTTTTCTATTTTCAAAGTTTATCTCATATACAGATTTTATAGTAGCAGGTCTTTTAGTTAAAACAATAACTATATCACTTAAACTAACTGCTTCTGCTATATCATGAGTTACCATTAAAACAGTTTTTCCTTCTTCTTTAATCATTTTATATAAATCATCAGCAAGAGCTACTCTAGTCATAGCATCAAGTGCTGAGAAAGGCTCATCTAATAATAATATATCGGGATGAATAGCTAGTGTTCTAATAAGAGCAGCTCTTTGTCTCATACCTCCAGATAAACTATTAGGATACTTATTCTTAAACTCAGATAATCCATAACTATCTAATAGATAATTAACATAATGAATATTATTTTCTGTCTTAATACCTTTAATATCAAGACCTAAAAGACAGTTCTCTAAAATAGTTAACCAAGGAAATAAACTATCTTTTTGTAACATATAACCTAGAACTATATTTTCTTTATTAAACTTAATTTCCCCACTAGATTTATCTTCAAGTTTAGCAAGAATAGAAAGCAAAGTACTTTTTCCACAACCAGAAGGACCTACAATAGATATAAACTTTCCTTTTTCAACTTTAAATGAAAAATCATCAATTGCTTTAATTTCATCTTTTGTGTCTTGATAATTCTTTTCTAGATGTATTATTTCTAAAATATTATTATTTAATGTCATATTTTAATTTATCATAAGAAACTTTCTTATCAAGTTCATTAGCATTTTTCATAATCTCTTGTAAGTGATCAAAAGATTCTTTCTTATATTCAGTAGTTTTTGGCCAAGCCTCTATTTTACGATATCTTTTAACAACATCAGTTATATCCTTTAATGAAGTATCAGGAAACTGATTAATAATTGCTTTAGCAACTTCTTCATCATTAGAATTATGAACAAAATCTAATCCTTTCTGAATAGCATTTCTAAAGCCTTTTATTAAATTATTATTTTTTGTTAAATAACTATTTCTTGCAAAATAAGTAGTATATGGAACAACCCCTCCAAGCTCTCCAACAGATGCTACAACATATCCATATCCTTGTTTTTCAATTTGTAAGGCATTAGGTTCAAATAGTGTAACAAAATCACCTTGTCCACCAATGAATGCTGAACTCATCGCAGCAAAGGCAATGGATGTATCTATATTAACATCTTTCTTAGGAACTATATTATGTTCTTTTAAAGCCCATTCAAAAGTCATTTCTGGCATACCTCCAGCACGACCACCAATTACATCTTTACCTTTTAAGTCATCAAGAGTAAAATTATCAATTTTCTTTCTCGATACTATAAATGATCCATCTTTTTGTGTTAACTGAGCAAAAGTCTTTAAATAATCTTTTTCACCACCATTATAGACATAAATAGTAGTTTCACTACCGGCAAATCCAATATCAGCATCACCTGATAGTACAGCAGCACTAACTTTATCAGCACCTGGAGTTAAAATAAGATTAATGTTAATTCCTTCATCTTTGAAGTAACCTTTTTCTATAGCAACATACATAGGAGCATAAAAGATAGAGTGGGTAACTTCTGCTAAAGTAACATCAGTATATTCTTTTTTATCATCTTTCTTGTTATTAAAATTAAATAATACAGAAGAAGCTAAGATAAAAATAATTAAAATAAAACCAATATATATAATATTCTTTTTCAAACTAAATCCTCCTTTCAGTTCAAAATATTATATGTATATTTCTTTTTCTTGTTCCTTTATATAAATTTAGTTATAATTAATTAGGGAGGACTATTTATGGTTTATGAAGATTTAAAGAAAAAGTTTGAAAACTTAAGTGATGATAATAAAAACGCTTTATTGGTATATAAATCTAGATTGGGTAGAGCAATAAATTCATTAGATATAGATGAGAAAGAAATAATAGATGTATACAATAAATATAAGGAATTATTAAGTAACCCCAAGAATATGTTTATGTCTTTTACTGTTTTTAAGGATGTATCATTTTCTTCACTTGATAGTTTTAAAGAAAGCCTTAAAAATATAAAGGAAAAAGTAATGAATATCAATTTTACTTTAGATGAGGATGTTACTGTTTATCGAGCTTTCTCTTTAAAAGATAATAGTGATGAACAATTATTAGCAAAAAGTGAATTGATATCAACTAGTTTAAATATTGATACTTGTGATAAATTTCTAGTGGCAGGTAATAATATACACTATCTTTATCAAATTAATTTAACTAAATCATCTTTAGTTGCTATATGTCCTTATGCTATTAAAATAGATGGTGATAGATTAATATTATCAAATAATGATGTTCAAGAAGAAGTACTTTTAAATAAAGAAAATTATTCTTTTGATACAGTAAAAACTACTATTAAGGAACTAGATAATAACGAAAAATTAGTAATAAGGGTACTAGGTGCAAGAGAAATAAAAAAAACTAATACGAGGAAAGTTTAAACTTTTAAAAATGTATTGTTTTATTTAAAGATATACCTATATAATACACTTAGAGGTGATAAAAATGAATACAGAAGTATTAGAGCATTTAATGAAAGGGAGAAATATTAAGAGTTATTATCAACTAGCTAGGGTTGCACACTTTCCTTATACTACGTTAATGGATTTAGCTCATAATAGAAGTAATAATCTAAAACATATCAAAACATTAGCTCATTTTTTTGGTATAGATTATAGATTTTTACTTGGTGGTCTTACTTATTGTACATTAGTTGATGAAAATAATATGGTAAAAACATTCTTACCCATTGATAATTTAGAAAGCAGTAATATTTTTGCTGGTGTTTTAATGAGAAATTACTAAAAGGAGGTGTAATCTTCTTTTTTTTATGATAGAATATTCTAAGGAGTTGATAATATGGGCTTTTTTGATAAAATAAAACAAAAGTTAAAAAAAGAAGAAGTAAAGAATGAAAAGCAAATAGAAGATAAAAGAAAGATATATGATAAGGGATTAAGCAAAAGTAGAAAACAAGTAACATCACTTCTTTCTGATTTAACACATAGGTATACAAAAATTAATGAAGAGTATTTTAATGAGTTAGAAGAAATATTAATAATGGCTGATATTGGTGTTAATACTGTTATGAAGTTCATAGATAGATTAAAAGAAAGAGTTAATCAGGATAAAATTACTGACCCGGAAGAACTAAAAGAAATGATAGTAGATGAATTATTTATTATTTATGTTGATGGTGAAGTATTAACTACTAAGTTAGAAACTAGGGAAGAAGGACCTACTGTATATTTATTTGTTGGTGTAAACGGTGTGGGAAAGACTACTACTATTGCTAAACTTGCTAATCGTTATGTAAAAGATGGTAAAAAAGTATTATTAGTAGCAGGAGATACTTTTAGAGCAGGAGCTTATCAACAACTAAAAGAGTGGAGTGAGAGAACTGGGGCATATTTTTATGGAAGAGAAGGAGCAACAGATCCATCTAGTGTTATCTATGAGGGTTGTGAATTAGCATTAAAAGAAAAATATGATTATGTTTTTATTGATACAGCAGGGAGATTACAAAATAAGGTTAATTTAATGAAAGAATTAGAAAAGATGAATAAGGTTATTAATAAACTAATACCAGATTCACCAACTGAAACATTATTAGTTCTTGATGCTTCTACTGGTCAAAATGGAATTAAACAAGCACTTTCTTTTAAAGAAATAACAAATATCACAGGTATTGTTCTTACTAAAATGGATGGAACAGCTAAAGGCGGTATTGTACTTGCTATTAAAGAAGAAGTAGGATTACCAGTTAAATTCATTGGATTTGGTGAAAGAGCAGAAGATTTGCAGGAATTTGATATTGAACAATATATTTATGGCTTATTTAAAGATTTCATGGAGGATGTATGAAAAAAAGTATCATAAAGATAAATCCAAAAGCAACGAAAAAGAAAAAGGATAATACAAAAATATTTATTACTATCCAATTTATTCTTACAATATTATTGTTAGTGCTTGGTATATTATCATTTATTTATAAAGATTTATTTTTCTATTTTAAATTGCTTCTTGCTATTACTATTATAGATATGGGAATTAATAATCAATTAATTTATAAAAGATTATATGCTACTTATGTTTATTTAGGAGTAGGGGTTATTCTTTTGTTAGTAACTTTCTTTGGGGCATGATATGGAAGAAATATTATATTATACAATGTTATTTGATTTATATGGTGAGTTATTAACTAGCAAACAACAAGATTACTTCAAGGATTATTATTTTAATAATTTGTCATTACAAGAGATAGCTGAAAATTATAACGTTACTAGAAATGCTATTCATAATCAACTAAGGGAAGCAAGAGAAAAATTAGAGTATTATGATAAAATACTGTGTTTATCCATTAAACAAGAGAAATTAAAGAAAATAATTGCTAAGATAGATAATAATAATATAAAAGAGGAACTGAAAAATATCTTTGATTTATGAAAAAAGATTGACTTAGTTCTTTTTCTTATGTTATATTAAATATGTATTTATTTGCAGATGTAGTTTAGTGGTTAGAATATGACCTTGCCAAGGTTGTGACGGGGATTCGATTTCCCTCATCTGCTCCAATTGTAATCAACTTACGGACTTATTTGTTCGTAAGTTTTTTTAATAAAAAAATTGAGCTTTCACTCAATAAAGTAATGGATTATTATAATTTATTATGAATACAATAATCAGTATAAATGAACAAACAATTATTAATAATTTCTTATATTTATTTAACCAAGTTATTAACAAATTTTCTTTGTTAAATATAATAAATAATAAATATATACAAAAAGATATTAAAATAGGTATACATAAGATATTGTAGGATAAGCTTTTTAAAATATCTAGATTAAATAAAGCAATAAATCCCCTTGTTAAACCACAACCAGGACATGGGACTTTAAAAATCCTATAAAAAGGGCATATTCTAATATTAAATATACTTAATATTAGAGATAATACCCCAAGTATCAAAATATCTAGAATTAACCATTTAGATTTCATCTTAAATAATCATTGATAACGTTGCTAAATTTTTTTGTTTAGTTTTTTTACTAATTGTAAACCAATCAATGATAGTTAAAACACCACAACATCCACCTGTTAATAGTTTTAAAACACCCATTCCAGTATCACCTAACATAAATCTGTCAATTCCAAGTGCTCCTAAAAATATGGAAACTAATAATAAAGTTGTTGGATCTTTTAACTCACATGCTTGAACAGTTAAAAAAGCACTATCATCAGCTTGTTCTAGTTTCTGCCTAATAATTGGAATTGCTGATGGTTCAAAATATTTAGCATTGGTAGTTAAATATAAATCAATTTTTTGTTTGTCCATAATTTACTCCTTTCTTATAAATAGAGTATAACTTAAAAATTAGAATTTGTGAATACTTAATTTAATTTTTAACTCTATTTTGAATTAAGTTATGATATAATCACTATAGACTAATAATAAAGGAGTGTACTACGGTATGAATGATTACAATAATGAAAATTCTGCAGGAACAAATACAAATAATTATCAATCTAATAACGATATATCATCAACACCAGATATATTACAAATGTATTCCACTACTATGTCTAATAATTATAAGAATCAAACGCAAATAGATAATTCTAACAATATAAATAAAATGTCTCTTGAATCATTGCTTGCACCTGAACCTGCTAAGAAAACGTTACCACAAATGCCTACTGATGAAGAACTATTAAAGATATTTATAGGTAAAAACTATGAAAAAATAACTAAAAGACCATTTAACTTTGCCGGTTTCTTTTTTACAAATTTCTATTTATTTTATAGAAAAATGTTTGGTTTTGGAATAATTATATTCTTACTAAATGTGGCAATAGCAACTATTTTTGATAAGTTTTACCTTACTTTGATACTTAATGTTATTGTTGGATTCTTAGTAAATAAAGTATACTTATTATCTGCTAAGAAAAAAATAGCAATGATAAAAGTATCTAATAAAAATAATGAAGAAGAATTAAAGAAAGTTTGTGCCATCAGGGGTGGAACTAGTATTGGTAAAATATTATTAGGGATAGTTACAGAACTAATTCTTGGAATTATTATATTATTTACCATGGTATTTTTGGGCTTAGGTAATGATTTTGTAAAACAGTTTAATCTTGATAAATTACCTAAAATAATAACTGATAGATTACCAATAGGTGCTAATACATTATTAGAAGATGTTAGTGTAAATGGTTATGGATGTATAAACTCTAAGTGTAATGTTAATATAGTAACAGCTGATGGTAAAACAGAAAATTATTTGTTAGATACTAGTAATAATGAATTATTTAGTAAATTAGGTGATTATAAAGATTATATTAAACTAAATATATATTATGTAATTAAAGGTGAAACTAAAACTATTGTTGATTATAAAATGTATTTAAAATCAACTAATAAAGAAATTACTGATGTAAAAACTGAAAATGAATTACGTGATAAGATAGGATTGTATTCAGTTGGAAATCATACTGATACATTTACTTTAATTGAGGTAGGTGCAACTGGTTTTGTTTCTAATGATAATGATGCATATATGTATACAAACTATAAATTCACTGACAGTAAAGGTACTGAATATGAAATGAAATATATTAATGATGATAATTCATTAAACTTAGTAGAAGGAAATAGCTATACCATTACATTTGAAGTAGCTGAAGACACTTTTGGTTATGAGTTTACAATTAAATCTATTAATTAATAAAAAACTATATGGACTAGAATTTTTATTCCATATAGTTTTCTTTAACATTTCCCGTAAGCAATTCATTAATTGTTTGAATTATATTTAATATAGATTTTCTTACAAAGATGTATATAAGCGAGTTAATTATAATTAAAACTAATCCTATTACTAAATCAATTAAATAGTTCTTTGAAGAAATGGCAACAACTTTATCTGGATGTTTATTATCATATTTCAGTAATATGATATCATTGAATGTTTTAACATCACCAAAATTTTTTGTAGTATATTTATAAGTCTTATTATTTATATTATATTTATAAATGGCATTACATATATTAACGTTATTATCCGTATTTAGGCAATTAACATAAGAAACCTTTCTTCCTTCAACTTTTAAATAATCTTTACTAGCTATTGTATCAAAAGTAATATGATAGGTGGCATTTCCAACAAGAAATAGTCCAACTAAAAGACAAGGTAAAAATATAAGTGCTATCAATATTTTACTGATGATTTTTTCTTTTTTAATCCTTGACTTGATAAACTTTTCTCGCTCCTTATCTATAACATCGGTATTTAATTTAACATTACAAAATTCACATCTGATATTAGTAATTTTATTTGCTTGTCCACAATTCTTACATCTTATAATATACATATTTACTCCTTTTAATTAATGTTATCATTTTCAAGACGAAACATCATACTATATTCAAGTACTGGCATAGAATAGAGGAAAAATTGACGAAATGTATCAAAACTAAACTCTTTTAAACAACCATACCAACAAGGAGCTGTAATAGGAATGTTTTCAAACTTATCTATCCACTTACTAGCAAGTCCGAATGAATAAGCATAAGGTAAAATATCATAAAAATAGTTTGGATTTTGAGCAACAAGTGTTTCTAATTTTGATTTATCTGCTGTTAAAATAAAATTTCTTAAACCAACTATTTTTCTAAACAATTGTTTTCCATATTCTGTTCTTCTTCGTAAATAGAAGAAACATAAAGTCATTCCAATTATACAAATCATTCCAATAATGTAGGTACAAAGATAGAATACATTTGACATTAAGTGTTGTATAAAAAATAGTAGCCATGGAATTGAGATGACTATAAATATAAATATAGCTGATAAGTATTCCATTAAATCTTTGATTCTAAAACCATATATATATACTCTTCCTATGAATTCAAATAAGCAAAAGCTAAAATAACCAAAAGATATTGTAGAAAACATTAAGATTAGAGAGGAACCTTTAGATTCTGTTATTGGTAATATAATTATTGCAAGATAGGATATAATAATCATTAAAATAATTGCAAATTTTTGCCATTGAACTTTTTTAAAAATACTTTCTTTATTCTCCTTACAATTTATCATATTATCTAATATATTATTTGCCTGAAAATGATATCTATTATATAAATCATCCGATGTAACTACATTATCATCATCAGACCGCCCATGTCTTATTAAACTTTCTAGTAATTTTTTCTCAATAGTATTATTACCATCATAATCTTTTAATTTAGTTACTTTAACAATATATTCTTTATGATTATGTGCAGATTTTTCTATCGTCTTTGTTATTTTTATATATCCCTGATTTCCTAGATAGATGAGTAGGGAAGCTAAATCGAGTTTATCAGCTTTTCCTTTATATAAAAAACCTACTTCTAAACTATTAAAACCTTCTGGTGGATAAAATTCTATCGCCTTATGTATTTTTTCTTCTTTGCCATATTTATACCATAAAATTACTGAACAAATTAAGCATATTACCGGTAAAAGAAGAACAATTATTTTTATATTAATATTATTTGAAATGGCACTATTGTATAAATTAGTAGAATCTGCTGCATAAATATTTGGTATATAACCTAATATTACTAAAAATATTAATATAAAATTTAGTTTCCTTCTTTTTTTCATTATTCCTCCATCTATAATTCTACTTTTACATTTTTTCTTTCCTCATTCTTAGCTTCAAACATCTTTTTTGAATGATAACCAAATATTTTTGCTATTAAACTATTAGGAAACATTTCTACCTTGTTATTATAAACTCTAACTACAGCATTATAATATTTTCTAGAATTAGCAATATCGTCTTCAATTTTTTTTAATTGTTCACTTAGATCTTTAAAATTTTCATTAGCTTTTAATTCGGGATAAGCTTGCTTTAAAGCCATGATTCTATCGATTTTAGTATTCATTTTTTCATTAGTAATTATCTTTTCTTCATTGGACATACTTTCATAATTACTGTTTCTTAATTTTGTAACTTCACTAAATGTTTCTTGTTCGTGATTAGCATATCCTTTAACAGTTTCTACTAAGTTAGGAATTAAATCCCAACGCTTTTTTAGATAAACATCCATAGTTGCAAAAGCTTCTTTAACTTTATTATTTAAACTTACAAAACTATTATATAAAACAAAAATATAAACAATAAGTAATATGATAACTGCCATTATAATATAAACTACCATACTTCACCTCCTACCTTAATTAAATTTTATCATATTTTTCTTTTCATACACATATAATTAATTGAAAGTTGATTGACAAACTAAGTAGGGTAGTGTAAAATAATATTTACAAGTGCTACTTAGCACAGTGATTAATTGGGTCTATAGCCAAGTGGCTAAGGCGTGGGACTGCAACTCCCTGATCGTTGGTTCAAATCCGACTAGGCCCTCCAGATTGATAGGAAACTCGAACTTTTCGAGTTTAAGTAATAAATGCTAACTAGAAATAGTTAGTTTTTTTGTTATTTAAGAAAGGAAAGTGATGAG
>RKAV01000007.1 GCA_014846175.1 bacterium
TATGAGTATATATACAGAGCAGATATACATACATGAAAAGAAAAAGTTGAATAAAAACAATAAATCTAGGCACAATAAAATAATAAAAAAACTTTACTAATTATAAGTATTATTAATTCAATAATCATTAGTATAATATCTTTTTTAGGGCTTATTTATTTAAATAGTACTAATAAGTTATTAGATAATATAAGTTTTATAAAAGAGAAGAGTATTTACTATATAATAGTTAAAAAAGATAGTGATTATAAAAAATTATTTGATTTAGATAATAAAAATCTTGCTATTATAGAAAATAGTTCTAGTAATTATCAAAAGGCATTGAAGGAAGTTAATAAAAAGATAAATATAAACACTATTAAATATAAAAATATTAATACTATAGCTAGTGATTTAGTTACTGGGAAAGTAGATAGTATTTTATTAAATTCTAATAGTAAAAGAATATTAGATGATATGTTAAAAGATTTTAAGAATAATACTAGAGTAGTAGATAAAGTAGTTATTTATGTTAAACGGGGAAAGAGTACTGTTATTAATAGTAATGAACCTTTTAACGTTTTAATAAGTGGAATTGACACAGCAGGTGATATTAATTCTGTATCAAGAAGTGATGTTAATATTGTAATGACTGTTAATCCTAAGAATCATGAAGTACTTTTAACTAATATTCAAAGAGATATGCAAGTACAACTTCATGGTACGACAGGAATTAAAGATAAATTAACTCATGCTGGTATTTATGGTATTGATATGTCTAGACAAACTATTGAAGATTTTTTAGATACTAAAATACCATATTATATTAGAGTTAACTTTGATAGTTTAGTAAAAGTAGTTGATTCTATTGGTGGTGTTGATATAGATAATGATGTTGCTTTTAAAGGATATACTAGAAACTTTGAAGTTGGTAAATTACATTTAAATGGTAAGGAAGCTTTAGAATATGCTAGAGAAAGAAAGAAAATGCCATCAGGTGATTATACTAGAGGATTACATCAAGAAAAGATAATGGAAGCAATTATTAGTAAAGTAACTACTAGTAAGAAAATATTAAATAATTATTCTAAGTTTACTAGTGTATTAGATGAGTTTATTCAAACTAATATTCCATCTTCCACGATTAAGTCTTATGTAAGAGAACAACTTGATACTATGCCTAAGTGGAATGTTATAAGTAGAGCAGTAGAATCAAGTGGTTCTGCTTTGATAGAAACATATTCTATGCCAGGAATGAATCTATATGTAGCGTTTCCCGATGAAAAGAGTGTTAAAACTTCTTCTAGGATAATTAATGAAATGCTAGATAATAAAAAGGTGGACAATAAATAATCCATCTTTTTGAATTAAAGAAATAAATCTACAAAAATAATGACATTTTAGGAGAAAATTGGTACAATAGTGTTAGTTTGGTAGGTGAAGAATGTGGATATAAAATTTACTTCAAAGGAAGAACTTTATAAAAGAGTAAAGCCTGCATTACGGACTAAAAGAAATGAATTTGCAAGACTTGGTTTTTCCTATTTTAAAGAAACTGATATTTGGAACTTTCTAATTAAAGAGAAATGGAAAAATGGTAATCAACTTTATCTTGCTGATATTGTTAGTGATATTATGCATGTTAAAAAAGAAGAAGTAGATGAATATCTAAAATCAACGCCTCAACAAACAAATGATAACAACAATTTAGAAATATTATGAGGTGTTAAAATGAAAAAAAAGAAAAAACAAATGATAGGCAAACTACTATGGATTTTTATCATTACAGCATTAGTTTCAGCCTTTTTTAAACCTCTATTTCAAGATTTGAAGTTTGGTCTTGATTTACAAGGAGGATTTGAGATACTTTATCAAGTTAGTCCGATTGATGGAAGTAAAATGACAAAAGAAAAATTAAATGCAACTTATAAAAGTATGCTAAAAAGAATTGATTCACTAGGTGTAAGTGAACCGGAAATAGTCTTAGAAGGTAACGATAAGATTAGAGTAAAACTAGCAGGAGTAACTAATCAAGAAGATGCTAGAGCAAAATTATCTACGGTTGCTAATTTGACATTTAGAGATTCAAATAACAAACTATTAATGACAAGTGATGTTTTAAAAGCAGGTGGTGCCAAAGTAGGGCAAGACCAAAGTGGTAAACCAGCTGTTGCACTTAGCATTAGAGATAAAGATACTTTTTATAAAGTAACTAATAAAGTAAAAGATATGAGTGATAACGTAATTGTTATCTGGTTAGACTATGATGATAGTAAAGATAGTTATTCAAGTGAAGCATCATCATGTGGAACTAGTGATAGCCATTGTTTATCAGCAGCTAGAGTATCACAAGCCTTTGCTAGTGATGTAATTATTCAAGGTGATTTTACCGAAGAAGAAGTAGAAAATTTAGTAGACTTAATAAACTCTGGAAGTTTACCAACTAAATTAACTGAATTATCAAGTAAAACAGTAGGAGCATCATTTGGAGATGCAACTTTACAAAAAACTTTGATGGCAGGAATTATTGGTATAGCATTAATTATCTTCCTATTATTAGTTCTATATCACTTCTGTGGTATTTTATCAGCTATTTCTATCATCCTATATACATTCTTTGTTTTTGCAACATTTTGGTTAGTAGGAGGGGTATTAACATTACCTGGAATAGCAGCCTTAATACTAGGTATTGGTATGGCAATTGATGCTAATGTTTTATTATACGAAAGAGTAAAAGAAGAACTAAAAAAAGGAAAGAGTTTACCACTAGCCTTTAAAATGGGTAGTAAATCAAGTTTTAAAACAATAGTTGATTCAAACCTTACTACCTTATTAGTAGCAATTATCATGTTTATCTTTGGGGAAAGTAGTGTTAAAGGATTTGCTACAATGTTAATTATTAATATAGCAGTTACAATGGTAACTATGGTAGCAATAACTAGAACACTAATGAAAAACTTTATTAATACAGGTTACTTTGATGATAAGACAAGTTTCTTCCTAAATATCAAAGATAAAAAAGAAAATAAAAAAGCTAAAAAACCATTACTAGACTATTCTAAATACTTTGCAATTTTCTCAAGTATCATCTTATTAGTAGGAGTAATATTTACTACTACTAAAGGACTTGCCCTTGGAATAGATTATCAAGCAGGTAGTGATATTAGTTTAGTAACTGATAAGAAATTATCTAATAAAGAATTAACTAATGATATTAAAAAACTAAATCTTAAGAAAGTAGAAATAGATATACGTGCTAAAGAAGCCGATGTTAGAGTAAAAGATATCTTAAAGAAAGATAAAGTAGAAGAAGTAAAAAAATACTTTGAAAATAAATATAAAGCTAATGTAGATATTGGTGTAGTAAGCAATGTAGTAAAACAAGAATTAATTAAGAATGCTATTTTTGCTATACTAGTTTCCCTAGTTGGTATCATTATTTACATAAGTATAAGATTCCATGTAAGTTTTGGTATTTGTTCAGTATTATGCCTATTACATGATGTATTACTAATGACAGCATTTATGGCTATTTCAAGAGTAGAAGTTGACTCAATGTTTATAGCAGCAGTTCTTGCTATTATTGGTTATTCAATAAATAATACAATAGTTGTTTTTGACCGTATAAGAGAAAACCTTAATGGTAAAAATATAAATAAATTAACTACTAAAGAAATTACTGATGTAGCAAATATCAGTATGAAACAAACAGCTTTAAGATCTATTTATACATCACTTACTACCATCATCCCAGTTATTACTCTTATCATACTTGGTAGTAGAGAAGTATTATCATTTAATCTTGCTATGACAGTAGGACTTATTGCTGGTACATATTCATCACTATTTATTGCTCCATTATTATGGACTAAATTTGCTAAGATTGGATATAGTAAAAAGAAAAAAATATATAGTGAAGATAAAGAATTAACTATAAAAGGAATAAATGATTAATAAAGAAAGGGAGGTATTATTATGGCTCATAAGAAAGATATGGTTAAAATAGATGATCTTTTAGAAAAATTAGATTATATGACAGAAGGTAAAGATAAGATAATAGAGGCTTATCAGTATGCTTTAGAAAAACATGATGGACAATGTCGTAAGAGTGGCGAACCATATATAATACACCCTTTAAATGTTGCTATCATCTTAACTAGTGTTTATGCTGATAGTGATAGTATAATAGCAGCCCTTCTACATGATGTAGTAGAAGATACAGATGCTACTTTAGAAGAGGTAGAAGAAAAGTTTGGACCAGTTGTTAGAAAGCTAGTAGATGGTGTTACTAAACTAGGACGTATTCATTTCTCAACCGATAACGAATACTTAACTAACTACTATAAAAAGATAATAGTAGGAATGAGTGAAGACGTTAGAGTAATTATTATAAAACTAGCTGACCGTCTTCATAATATGCGAACACTTTGGGCTATACCAGAAGAAAAACAAAAGAAAAAAGCTAAAGAAACACTAGAAATATTTGCTCCTTTAGCTCACCACTTAGGAATACATAAAATAAAATCAGAACTAGAAGACTTATCACTTCGTTATTTAAAACCAGTAGTTTTCTATGATATTGCCGAAAAATTAAATAAAACTAAAGTAGAACGAGATAGAACAGTTGGTCTTATGATGAGTGAAGTTACTAACTTACTTAATGAACATCATATTCCTCATGAAATAAAAGGAAGAGCGAAAAGTATCTATAGTATCTATAATAAATTAGATAAAGGTAAGAAGTTTAGTGATATCTATGATTTACTAGCTCTTCGTATTCTAGTTGATACAGAACAAGACTGTTACTTATCACTTGGTATTATTCATTCAAAATTTCGTCCCTTACCTAAAAGATTTAAAGACTATATCGCTATGCCAAAACCTAACATGTATCAGTCGCTACATACCACTGTTTTTGGTATAGATGGTTATTTATTTGAAATTCAAATTAGAACTTATCAAATGGATGAAGTAGCAGAAAACGGTATTGCCTCGCACTGGGCATATAAAGAACATAAAGATGCTTCTAAACTAATGCAAAATACAACGGAACAGAAACTACAATTCTTTAAAACAATTATTGAACTTTCTCAAGATAAGATGACTAGTGAAGACTTTGTTAATAGTGTTAAAGATGAAGTGTTAAATAATAATATTTATGTCTTTACTCCTAAAGGAGATGTAATGGAATTACCTAAAGGAGCAACTCCTTTAGACTTTGCTTATAAAGTACATTCTAAAGTAGGAGAAACAACAGTAGGAGCAATAGTTAATGGGCAAATAGTACCACTTGATTATCAACTACAAAATAATGATATTGTAAAGATTAATACTAATAAAAATGGCCATCCAACAAAAGAATGGTTGAATATTGTTAAAAGTACCCAAGCTAGAAATAAAATTAGATCATACTTTACTAAAAGTGAAAAAGAACTATTTGTGGAACGTGGTAAGTATTCCCTAGAAAAAGAATTAAGAAAGAAAAAGTATAGTATTCAAGAATTTATGAAAGATGAGAATATTAATACAGTCTTAGAAACATTAAAAGTAGGTAACTTAGAAGAACTATACTTAGAAATTGGTAATGGTAAATATAGTCCAACTACAGTAATTAGAATTATATTTAAAGAAGAGGAAGAAGAAAAAGAGAAAGAAGAAGTTAAAGTAAAGAAAATAGAAAAAGAAACTTCATCAGATATAATAGTAGCAGGAATAGATAACATAAAAGTAAGTTTAGCTTCTTGTTGTGATCCAGTTTATGGAGACTCTATTGTAGGTTATATTACTAAAGGAAATGGTATAAGTATACATAGAGCTACTTGTCCTAATCTTTTAAGAATGGATGATAGATTAATATCAGTTAGTTGGGGTAATAATCCGTCTAGTAAATATTCAGTAGATCTTGTTATCTATAGTAATACAAGTGATAATAATCTAGCAGATATAATAGCTACTACTAGTAAAATAGATGCCAATATAAATGGTGTTAAAATAATTGATCGAGGTAGTAATACTGTTTATGAAATGGCATGCTTTGTAAAGAACTTAGAACACTTGGAGAAAGTATTAGTAGAACTTAATAAGAAACCATATATTAATAATATAGAAAGGTTAATGCAGTAGATGAGAGTATTAATTCAAAGATGTAAGAATGGATTTTGTGATGTTGATGGAAAAAGAGTAGGAAGTATTGATAAAGGATTAGTCCTATTAATTGGTTTTACAGATGGAGATAGTAAAGATACAATAGATTGGATGGTTAATAAGATTTGTAACTTAAGAATCTTTCCTGATAAAGAAGGAGTTATGAATCTTTCTATTTTAGATATTGAAGGTAAAGTTCTATCAATATCTCAATTTACCTTATATGCTGATACTAAAAAAGGTAATAGACCTAGTTATATAAAAGCAATGAATGGAGCAAAAGCTAAACTACTATATGATTATTTTAATAAAAAACTAAGAGAAAAAGTATCAGTTGAAACAGGAATGTTTGGTGCTGATATGGAAATAGGTCTAGTAAATATGGGACCTACGACAATTTTATTAGAAAGGTGATTGTTATGTATAAGAATAAAATAAATTATAAACTATTAAACTTCTTAATCTTAATGGGACTTTTATACATTTGTGTTACTAATATTGGTACATGGTTTCAAATATTTAGTAAGATAATAAGTATTTGTTTTCCCTTTTTAATTGCTTTTGCTATTGCTTATGCTATATATCCTTTAGAAAGAAAATTAGAAGAAAAAGGGGTAAGAAAAAGTATTGCTATTACCTTCTTAGTTATTATGTCTTTATTAATCATCTTTGGATTAATAGCAATAACACTACCCTTAATATATCAACAATTAATATCTTTTGCTTCTAGTTTTGGTACAGTAGTAGAAGAAATATCTAGAAAATTTAACTTAAACTTATCTAGTTTTGAAACAACATTAACAACATCACTAGATCAAATAATTGGTAGTTTAGGTAATATCTTACAAAAAGGTACAATAGATGTAGTAGGTAAAACAGTCTCTATTCTTGGACAAGCAGTTATTGTATTAGTAGTTACTATCTACTTCCTATCCTATATGGATAAAATAAGAGAAACAGTTAAGAAATTCTTAAAGAGCTTGGAAAATAGAAGTTATCTTTATGTAAAAGCCCTTGATAAAGAAATAAGCAACTACTTAAAAGGCTTAGGTTTATTTATGGTAATTCAATTCTTTGAATATTCCATTGTCTTCTTTATTGCTGGACATCCTAACTGGTTATTATTTGGAATATTAGCATCCCTTACGACAGTTATACCTTACTTTGGCGGATTAATTACTAACATCTTAGCATTAATAACAGCATCAGCCATTAATAGTAAAGTCTTCTTTGCTACCTTAATAGTTTGTTTAATATTTCCTCAATTAGATGGATATTTAATATCACCTAAAGTGTATGGTAAAACAAATAATATTAATCCATTAGTAACTATTATGGTAGTATCAATAGGAGGAACACTAGGAGGAATGTTTGGTATAATAGTAGCACTTCCAATCTATATATTAATATCAAGTAGTTATCGCTTCTTTAAAAAAGATATAGAAAGAGGAGTTAGAAAGGTAAAGGAACAAATAAAATGATAAACATAAATAAAGTAGAATTAGTAACAAAAGATAAAGCAACCTTTCTAACCCATAAAGGTACTATGCATGCTGATGAAGTATTTGCAACTGCTTTCTTATCTTTTTTGTTTGAAATAAAATTAGCAAGAGTAAATGAAATAACTAAAGAAGATAAAGAAAAAGATATTATCATCTATGATATTGGTTATGGAAAGTTTGATCATCATCAACCAGATGCTAGAGTAAGAGATAATGGACTTAAATATGCTTCCTTTGGACTTTTATTTGATTACTATGGAAAAGAGTTACTAGAACAACTAGAAGTAGAAGATATAGATACAGTAAAAAAAGCCATAGAACAAGACTTTATTATAGGAATAGATGCTATTGATAACGGTATCTTTCCAACTATAGATGCTCCATATAAAATAAAAACAACAGTAGATTTAATAAAACTATTTAATCCCTCTTATAAAAGTAATCAAGATGAAAATGAACAATTTCTAAAAGCTGTTAGTGTAGCGCAAACAATACTATCCTTAGAAATAGAAAGAATAATTGGAAAAGAAAAAGCTAAAGTAAAAGTTTTAGAAGAAATTAATAAACAAAATGGTCCTATTCTTGTACTTGATGAATATCTTCCTTATGAAGAAGTATTATTAAATACTCCTAAAGCTAAAGAAATACTATTTGTAATATTTCCTTCTAATAGAGGAGGTTATGCTATAAATACAGTTCCTATTGATGTAACTAATAGAATAGATAGATTATCTTTCCCTTTAGAATGGGCTGGTAAAAGTGGAATAGAACTTGAAAAAGAAACAGGTATAATCGGAAGTAAATTCTGTCATACTAATAGATTCCTTGTAACAGCAAAAGATAAAGAAACAGCTCTATCACTTGCAATTCTTGCTATTGAAAAGAGTAATAATAATGAAAAATATAGTTTATAATTCATCATTAAAAACAAATATAGGAACAATATTTATAACAGCAAATGAAAGTGAATTATTAGGTATTCATTTTGTAAGTGAGTATCCAGAAGATAATGAAAACTACTTAACCAAAGCAATAAAACAAGAACTTTGGGAGTATTTTGAGAAAAAAAGAACTCATTTTTCTATCTTTCCTTTAGCACTTTCACCAATAGAAAAAAAAGTACTTTCTAAAGTTTTAACTATACCCTATGGTACAACAACTACCTATAAAAAAATAGCTGAAGAACTAGGAAATACTCATAACATAAAAGAAATAATTAGAGTTATAGAAAATAATCCATACCTAATACTAATACCATGTCATAGAGTTATAGTTGATAATAAAAATGCTTTATACTATCAAGCAGGTGTTAAGATAAAAGAAGAGTTATTAAAATTAGAACAAGATAATTGTGTTAATAAAAAAAGTATGTTAAACTAAAAATAGAGGAAGGGGTCTTAATATGAATATAATGATTTCTCTTGTTAATTTAGAGAGGATTTTCTTTTTAGTAATTTTACCATTACTAATAACTATTATTTTATTTACAATATTTACAATTGTATTTAAAGCTAAAAATATGAAAGAAAGGCCAGAATATACAACCTATGTAATTAACTATTGGTCAAATATACTAGGAATAATATTTGCTGCTATTGTATCAGGTCTTGCTATAGGTTTTTGTATAGCATTTATTGCAACTATGAAAAAATATAACTTAGTTGCTACTAATCAAATTATTTATTACTTCTTAATAGTATTCCCAGTTATTCCTTTATTAGTACTATTACTATTTGTTAATAAGCTATTAAAAACTTTAAAATACCGTGAAACTCATGAACTTGATATAAAAGAGGAATCACGCTATGGAAACTAAAAATAGTCAGTTAAAAGTAGCACTTACTTATATAGCAATATTTTTCCTAATAGTACTTATAATAATACCTCCTATATTTAGAGTGTTTTTTAAAGAAGATAATACTAAAAAAGAAGATACTAAAGACAATACTCCTATTACTGTTTTACATTGTACTAAAGAAGAAACTATTAATACACTAACATATAATGTTCAAACTTATAGTACCTATAAAGGCAATAATATAGAAAAAGTAATTATTCGTTATAAAAGAATAGGACAGTTAGATCCTACTAATCAAAATAATAATTATGAACAAGAAATGACAAACTTAAAAGCAAGTAATGGAATTACGGAAACAGAAGAAAGTACAGGAAGTAAATTTGAAATAGCAAAAGAAACATTATCCAATAAAAATGCAGATGCAATTATCAATTTATATAATAAAAGTATCGAAGAAGAACAAAACTTCTTAATAAGTAATAACTATACTTGTCAGATAACTAAAAATTAGAGGATACTATGAATAAAATAAAAGCAATATATATTCATATACCATTTTGTAAAACTATTTGTACTTATTGTGATTTTTGTAAACAATTCTATAATGAAAATATAGTAAACTCTTACTTAAAAGAATTAGAAAAAGAAATAATAAACAATTATAAAGGGGAAGAAATAAAAACAGTCTATGTAGGAGGAGGAACTCCTACTTGTCTATCAATAGAACAACTCTCCTTTTTATTTTCTATTTTAAAAAGAATTAAATTAGCAAGTAATTCTGAATTTACTATAGAAGCAAGTATAGATTCTTTAGACATAAATAAAATAAAACTATTAAAAGAAAACAAAGTTAATAGAATAAGTATAGGAGTAGAAACATTTAATACTGAATATCAAGAACTAATTAATAGAAAGTTAACTTTTAAAGAATTAGAAAATACTATTAATATATTAAAAACAAATAATATTAATAACATTAATTTAGATTTAATGTATGGCTTTAAAAATGAAACTATAGAAACATTAGATAAAGATTTAGAATATTTATTAAAATTAGATATTCCACATATATCTATTTATTCACTAATAATAGAAGATAATACAGTATTAAAAATAAATAATTATCAAAGATTAGATGATGATAATGATCAAATATTATATAAATATATTGAAGAAAAACTAATAACTAATAATTATAAACACTATGAATTATCTAATTATGCTAAAGAAAGTTATGAATCAAGACATAATCTTATCTACTGGAATAATGATGAGTATTATGGATTTGGTGTTTCTGCTGCAAGTTATTATAATAATATAAGAAAAACTAATACTAGAAGTATTACTAACTATTTAAAAGGAAAAAGGGAAATAGAAAAAGAAGAGTTAACACTAAAAGACAAGATGGATTATGAATTAATACTAGGGTTAAGATTAGAAAAGGGATTAGCTAAAGATAAATTTTTTAAAAGATATAATACTACTATAGATAAAGTATATAACTATAAAGAATTATTAAATAATAATATCTTAATAGAAAATAGTAAATACTTATATGTTAATAAAAAATATAGATATGTTTTAAATGAGATACTAAGTGAAATATTGTAAAATAGAAAGCGTGGTAAAGATGTTAATAGTAAAAGACTTTATTGATTATGAAATAATAGATGCTTCTAATGGGGAGAAGTATGAAAGATGGGGGAAGTATTATTTCTTAAGACCAGATCCACAAATAATTTGGGATAATGGTAATTTAAGAGAAAAGTATAAAGGTAAGATAGATGCTATTTATAATAGAAGTAAAACAGGGGGAGGTTATTGGGAGAATTTAAGACCTACAAAAGAACATTTTAGTATTAAATATAATGAGTTAGTGTTTGAAATAAAACAAATGGGTTTTAAACATACAGGATTATTTCCCGAACAAGCCTCAAATTGGAATTATATGATGGATAAAATAACAAACTCTAAAAGAGAAATAAAAGTCCTTAATCTATTCGCTTATACGGGAGGAGCAACTATAGCATGCCTTAAGGCAGGAGCAAGTGTAGTTCATGTAGATTCATCACGAGGAATGATTGATTGGTGTAAAGAAAATGTAAAGAAGAATAACTTAGAAGATAGAGATATACACTACTATGTTGATGATGTTGTAAAATTTGTTAAAAGAGAAATAAGAAGAGGACATAAATACGATGCTATTATTATGGATCCACCAAGTTATGGAAGAGGAGCTAATAAAGAAGTTTGGAATATA
Organism: bacterium; assembly: GCA_014846175.1. Lineage (GTDB taxonomy): Bacteria > Bacillota_I > Bacilli_A > RF39 > UBA660 > Onthousia. Next base: position 11,684 of record RKAV01000007.1, read on the forward strand.
GAAAAAGATTTATATCCTTTAATAACACTATGTATGGAATTACTAAGTGAAAAACCATTGTTCTTCTTAGTAAACTCTTATACAGCAGGACTTTCTCCTATGGTACTTGATAATATATTAAAAATAGCATTTAAAAACTATAAAGGAACTATAAATTGTGGAGAAATAGGTCTACCAATAAAAGAAAATAACTTAGTTTTACCATGTGGTATATATGGTAGATGGAGTGAATAATATGGAAATACTCTATGAAGATAATCACATACTAGTAGTAGTAAAACCAACTTATGTTTTAAGTCAAAGTGATGGAAGTGATACTCCTGATATGTTAACAATACTTAAAAAATATTTAAAAGAAAAATATAATAAACCAGGTAATGTTTATTTAGGACTAGTACATCGCCTTGATAAAGAAGTAGGAGGTGTTATGGTTTTTGCTAAGACTAGTAAAGCAGCTAGTAGATTATCAGAACAAGTTAGACTTCATCAATTTGAAAAATACTATCTAGCAGTAGTTAAAGGAAAAGTAGAAAGTAATACCTATAAAGATAAAATATTAAGAGAAGAATATCAAAGTAAAATAGATGAAAAAGGAAAAGAAGCTATTTTATCTTTTGAAACACTTAAAGTAATTGATAATAATTCCTTAGTTAAGATTAAACTATTAACTGGTCGACATCATCAAATAAGAGTACAATTTAAAGCAAGAGGACATTACTTATTAGGAGATAAAAGATATGGGAAAAAAGGAGAATTTCCTTTAGCATTATATGCTTATCACTTAGCATTTTATCATCCTATAACAAAAGAAAAATTGATTTTTGAAAATATTCCTAATACTGGTTACTTTAGTAAATTTAACGTTAAGGAATTATTAAAAAACAAAAGTTAAGTAAAATCAGTTGCAATATTAAAAAAATTTTGCTAACATATAATATATAAGATTGAGGGAGATGGAAAAAATGATATTAGCAACATTTAGTTTAGATTGGTTTATGACTATACCAGGAATGCTTATTACTGGAGGTGTATTATTTTTAATAATTGCATTAGTTATATTCATTGTAACAGGAACTAAGAAGCCAAAAACAAATAAGGAAGTAGAAAAAGTACAAGAAGATAGTAAAAAAGAAGCTATAGTTGCTACTACTCCTACTGTAGAACAAACACCAGTAACTAATACAGCACCTGCTACTGTAACACCAGAACCTGTGGTTACAGCAACTCCTGTTGTACCTACACCAGTTAGTAAGGTAGAAGAAAATAAAGAAACTGTTGTCGTTAGGACACCGGTTGAAGTAGTAAAACCTACTGTTCCACCAACACCAGTAGTTACTAAACCTATAGAAGCAGTAGAGCCTTTAATTGAAGAGAAAAAAGAAATAGTACCACCTGTTGTGTCTAGTGATATGCCAAGACCAATATATGGAGGAGTAAGTCCAGTAGTACCTAATGTTTCTCATGAAGAACATAGACCAATATATGGAGGAGCAAATCCACTTGAAAATACACAATCTGTACCTATTGTTCCACCAACACCAGTTACACAACCAAAGGTAGATATACCAGTAGTACCAACTATACCAACAATAAATAGTACTACACCTAGTACATCTAGTAATATCTTTGATAATAGTACTGCTGTACCACAACCTGTAGAACCAACAGTAACGGTAGAACCTACAAATAATAAAACAGAAGAAATAGAAAGTTTATTCTAATAACTTTCTATTTTTTTTGCTGGATAATAAATGTGAAATTTGCCTGTTGAAAAGTGTGAAATTTGCATAATAATACTAGTAAAATATAAATATGTATGATAATTTAAGAGAGGCGACAGAAATAAAGCTAGGAGTAGGTATGATTGATTATGCTTATAGAAAAGAAGATGGTATATATGTTGTTCCTATAACAACTTTAAAGCCATAATAAATAAATTTTGTGTAAAACACTAATTGACTACTATACTAATTAGTGATATATTATTGGTGTATTAAATGAGAAGAAACTCATATAATATTAAAGAAACATTATTGTTTCAAAAAAAGTTGGAATACCCTTGCCACAGTAGGGAATGAAAAAAGTTGGAATACCCTTGCCACAGTAGGGAATGAAAAAAGTTGGAATACCCTTGCCATAGTAGGGAATGAAAAAAGTAGCTAGGTTAACTACCTAGCTTTTATTATAGGAGGTGCTTGTATGGCAAGAACATTAAAAATATATTACTTAGATGAAAAATATATAAACTATTTAAGAAAATACGATACTAGGGTAGCATATAATAAAAATCAAAAACGACCATATATTGGAGTAGTATATACTTTTAATGGTCTAAACTATTTTGCACCTTTAGCACATCCGAGACCAAAACATTTAAAAATGAATGATAAGGCTATAGATATTTTTAAAATAGATGACGGAAAGTTGGGAGTAGTAAATATTAACAATATGATTCCAACACCAATAGAATGTATAACAGAAGTTTTACCTACCATTACTGATGATAAATATAAAATATTAATTCAAAACCAAACAACATTTATTAACAATAATAAGAGTGATTTATTAAAAAAAGTAAAACAATTCAGATTACAATATGATAAAGGCTATTTATCTGAAAATGTAAAAGCAAGATGTTGTGATTTTTATCTTTTAGAAAAAAAATGTAGTGATTATGTAGAAACTGAATTAGAGAAAATATAGCATTATAAATGCTATATTTTTGTTCTTAAAGTCCTTTTATTATCATAGAATTAGTTAGATAAAGAAAGGATGATAAAATTATGGAAACACTTAAAGTTTCATCAAAATCTAACCCTAATAGAGTAGCAGGAGCCTTAGCTAATGCTTTTAGAAGTAGTGGTGATGTAGAAATTCAAGCTGTAGGAGCAGGAGCACTTAATCAAGCAATTAAAGCAATAGCTATAGCAAGAGGATTTTTAGCTCCTTCTGGTAAAAATATTGTTTGTATTCCTGCTTTTGCTGATATTTCAATAGAAGGGGAAGAACGAACAGCTATTAAATTAATAATTGAAGCTAAATAGTGACTAAGTCACTATTTTTCTTTTCCAATAAATTTACAAATTAAATATAAAATGTTATACTAACGTTGTTATTTATGACTAATTAAGAAAAGAGGTATAATATGTATAATTTTAGTAAAATAGAAGAAAAATGGAATAAATATTGGAAAGATAATGATACATTCAAAACTGATGTATGGGACTTTTCTAAACCAAAATACTATGTTTTAGATATGTTTCCTTATCCATCAGGAGTAGGACTACATGCAGGGCATGTTGAAGGCTATACAGCAACTGATATAATCTCACGTATGAAAAGAATGCAAGGATATAATGTTTTACATCCTATGGGATATGATTCTTTTGGATTACCAGCAGAACAATATGCAGTAAAAACAGGTAATAATCCTAATGGCTTTACAGAGAAAAATATTAATACCTTTACAAAACAATTACATACTTTAGGATTTGATTATGATTGGTCTAAGATGATTAAGACAAGTGATCCATCCTTCTACAAATGGACACAATGGATTTTTAAACAACTATATCTTGATGGTTATGCTAAAAGAATTGATATGCCGGTTAATTGGTGTGAAGAACTAGGTACGGTATTATCAAACGATGAAGTAATTGATGGGAAAAGTGAACGTGGTGGATTCCCTGTTGTTAGACGTAATATGAAACAATGGGTAATAGATCAAAGTGCTTTTGCTGAAAAATTATTAGCAGGACTAGATGAAATTGATTGGCCAGAATCAACTAAAGAAATGCAAAGAAACTGGATTGGTAAATCAGTAGGAGCAATAGTTAATTTTAAAATAAAAGATACTGATAAAACTTTTAACGTATTTACAACTAGAGCAGATACTTTATATGGAGCAACTTACTGCGTAATGTCACCAGAACATGAATTAGTGGATTTAATAACTACTCCTGATAAATTAGAAGAAGTACAAGAATACAAAAAAAATTGTGCTACTAAAAGTGATCTAGAAAGAACAGAACTTAATAAAGAAAAAACAGGAGTATTTATTGGTAGATATGCTATTAATCCAGTAAACAATAAAGAAATACCTATTTACATATCAGATTATGTTTTAGCAAGTTATGGAACAGGAGCTATTATGGCGGTACCTGCTCATGATGATAGAGATTATGAATTTGCTAAGAAATTTAATATTCCTATTGTTCAAGTATTAGAAGAAGTAACAGGTACAAAACATGATAATGAAAAAAAGAAAAAATCAATAGTAGCAGTAGTTTATAATAAAAAGAAAGATAAATACTTAACCATTAACTGGCATGATAATGGTGGAAGATTATTTGTTGGAGGAACTATTAAAGATGGTGAAACAGCACTTGCTTGTGCTATTAGAGAAATTAAAGAAGAAACTGGATATAAAGATATAACACTTAAAGAAGAAGGATTCAAGATTAATCATCACTACTATGCTTATAATAAAGATACATACTTTGAAATAGAAGCAACACCATTATTATTTGAATTAAATAGTGATTCTTTAGAAGAACAAAACTTAGATGATGATGAAGTATTTGATGTTGAATGGGTAAGTAAAGAAGTAATAGAAAAAGAAATTATAGATGAACTTCATAAGAAAACCTTTAACTACTTATTAAATCCAAGTGCTATGACAAGTGATGGAATACATATTAATTCATCTTTCTTAGATGGATTAAATAAAGAAGATGCTATTAATAAAATAATAGATTACTTAGAAGAAAATAATTGTGGTAGTAAAAAAATAAATTATCGTCTTCGTGAATGGATATTTGCAAGACAAAGATATTGGGGAGAACCAGTACCTATTGTATATTTAGAAGATGGAAAGATACATGTTTTAGATGATGATGAATTACCATTAATATTACCTGAATTAGAAGACTATAAAGGAAAAGATGGTAAAGCACCACTAGAGAATGCTACTAGTTGGAAAAACTATAGTAATAAGGGTATTAATGGTACTAGAGAAACATCTACTATGCCAGGATCAGCTGGTTCTAGTTGGTATTATTTAAGATATATAGATCCAGATAATGATAAAGAATTAGCTAATAAAGAACTATTAAAACACTGGATGCCAGTAGATTTATATATAGGAGGTCCAGAACATGCTGTAGGACACTTACTATATTCACGTATTTGGAATAACTATCTATATGATAAGGGTATATCACCTGTTAAAGAACCATTTAAGAAACTAGTTCATCAAGGAATGATTTTAGGTACTAATGGTATTAAAATGGGCAAAAGATATCCAGAATATGCTATAGATCCACTAGATATAGTTAAAAACTATG
>RKAV01000061.1 GCA_014846175.1 bacterium
TTTACTATAACTAATAGTGGAACAATAGATTCTTATTACACTATATCTAATGAAGAAGATACTAATAATAGTTTAGATACAAAATATCTAAAATATAAGTTAGTTAGTAATGACGGATATGATTCAGGTATAAAAACATTAGATATAATGGGAAATGGTTACTATATATTGAGTTCGGAGAACTTGTTATCCGTAGGAGAAAGCGTTGCTTATAAATTATATATATGGTTATCATCAGAAGCAGATAATACTGTGCAAGGAAAAACTTATCGAAGTAAAATAGTTGTTCAGAGTACAACTAATAGTATAGGGGGTACGGTTGCTACTGCTTTATTAAAAGGAATAGGAAGTAATGGCTCAATAGATACAAGCGATTCTGAACAAACCTTTATTACTGGTACAGACCCTAACAATTACATCTGGTATAGTGGAAAGCTATGGAGGGCTGTGTCGATTGATACAACTGACAATTCAGTTAAATTAATAACTCAATGGGGAATAAGTGCTCTTCCTTATACTTCTAATAAAAAATCAGATTTTAAAGGTAGTTATATTGAAAAATGGTTAAATAACACTAGTGTTGATGGCTTTTTAGGAAGCTTAAGGGAACCAGAAAAGTTTATAAAAACAGATAGCGTATGGAATGCAACAATTACATCGGAAACAATTAAGCCTACAAAAACAACTTTAGTGTCAGCTGCAGTTGGTTTAATAAATTTATATGAGTACACAATGAGCTATAAAAATATTGATAGTTCTTCTGGATACTTAAATAATAATTTATGGTGGTTTCTTTTAAACTCAGCTAGTTCTGATAAATGGCAAAATGTGAATGAAAAAGGCAATATTGAGTTTAATAACAGTTATTCTTTTGCTGTAAGGCCTTCTATTAATTTGCAACCTAATATTAAGATTGCCTCTGGGAGAGGTACAAGTGATGATCCATATCGTTTAGCAGGTGATGATGATCAAAATTTATCAGGTATTTTACTTTCAACAAGATACAGTGGTGAATACATAAACTTTGGTATTGGTGAAAATAATTTATATAGAATAGTAAGTCATGAAGATGGTGTTGGTACTAAAATAACAAGCGCTATTCCATTAAGAAAAAATAATTCGTTTGTTGGTATGAGCTATGATGAAAATTTATCAGTAAAATATACTGCTAGTACAACATTAGGAAATTTTCTAAATAATTCTTTCCTTACATCAGAAAAATATATATCTTCTGAACAAGTTAAAATGATTGAGGATAATACAATGTGGTATCTTGGAACTGTTTTTGCAAATGATAATCCTAATAATATAAAAGATTTGAATGATAAAATAAGCCTAAAGATTGGAATGCTAAGACTGGGGGAATTGATGGCATGTCAACAAAGTTACTTTTCTCCAAACAATGTCTCATTCAGACTTTTGACACCATACAGTTCAACAGAAATTAGAGATATAGGTGGAAGTGGTGATTCGTATCATGACTCGCCATCAATTAAAAGAGGTATAAGACCAGCTATGAATTTGAAAACAAATGTAGTTATAACTAGTGGAGATGGAACTAAGAATAATCCCTTCAAAATAAAACTAAATAACTAATCTAGTCTTATAATTGAAATAGTCCTTTCAAGGACCTTATAATAACTGTCTATTGCAATGGAAAACGTAAGAACTATACTTGATTTTTTTGGACAGATGAAATAGTAGTCACAGCTGCATAATAAAAATTGGGTTTTATAGCACAACAACTCCATATTGATATGAAATTGTTGTGTAAGATAAAATTCCAAAAAATTCAGGTATCGTACAAAATAAATCTAAAATCAATTTTGAGAACACGAATCAAGAAATAATTCTTTTTTTCTATTGTCAAAAGTTTTCTCAACATAAATTACTCGTTATATTCGTTAGTACTTGATGCTAATAAGCAATTTATGTTCCCTTAAAAGTAGCATAAATTTCAAAATTTATAATGACAAGTATTTTGGCTATTTTCTATTTCATATTTTGTATTTAGCTGTTCTTGTTAGAGTGTATGGAGTATAGAAACTACTGATGCACCATATAAAATTAATTAGCACTCAGTATTGACAAGTGCTAATTTTTGATATATAATATGTTTTGAAAGTGAGGGGATATATATGTATCAAGAACAAAATCAAGAAAAAGAAAAAGTATTAGAAAAATATGGTCGTAATATAAATGAAGCAGTCCTTGCTGGTAAGATAGATCCAGTTATTGGTCGTGATGAAGAAATAAGAAGTATTACAAGGGTTTTGTCACGTAAAACAAAAAATAACCCCGTATTAATAGGTGAACCAGGTGTTGGTAAAACTGCTATTGTTGAAGGACTTGCTCTAAGAATAGTAAAAGGAGATGTTCCTGCTAGTTTAAAAAATAAAACTATTTGGGAACTAGATATGGCTTCCTTAGTAGCTGGTGCTAAATACCGTGGAGAGTTTGAAGAGAGATTAAAAAATGTTTTAAATGAAGTTAAGAAAAGTGAAGGCTCTATCATTATGTTCATCGATGAAATTCACACAATAGTTGGTACTGGTAATATGGAAGGTGCTATGGATACATCTAACATTCTAAAGCCAATGCTAGCTCGTGGTGAAATCCATGTGATTGGTGCAACAACTTTAAACGAATATCGTAAATATATTGAAAAAGATGGTGCTTTGGAAAGACGTTTTCAAAAGATTAAAGTAAGCGAGCCAACCGTAATGGATACTATTACTATCTTAAGAGGACTTAAAGAAAGATTTGAAATTCATCATGGAGTTACTATTCAAGATAAAGCACTTGTTGCTGCTGCAACCTTATCAGATAGATATATAACAGATAGATTTTTACCTGATAAAGCTATCGACTTAATAGATGAAGCTTGTGCAACAATTAGAGTACAGATGGATTCAGTTCCTAATGCTCTTGATTCTTTAACTAGAAAAATAATGAGCCTAGAAATAGAACGTCAAGCGATAAAGAAAGAAAAAGACCAATTATCAATGAATCGTAAAGATGAAATAGATAAAGAATTAGTAGATTTAAAGAAACAAGAGAAAGACTTTAAATCAGCTTGGGAAGAAGAAAAAGGTCTTTATACTAAGATACAAAATAAAAAGAAAGAGATAGAAAAGGCAAGATTCGATTTAGAACAAGCAGAAAATAAATATGATTTAGAAACGGCTGCTAGATTAAGACATGGAACATTACCTCGTCTTGAAAAAGAACTAGAAGAGTTAAAAAGTAAAGATACTAAAAAACTATTAAGTGATCATGTAGATGAAGAAGACATTGCTGCCATTATTTCTAAATGGACTAATATACCACTAAGTAAACTAGTAAGTAGTGAGAAAGAAAAACTATTAAATCTAGAACAAGCGATGAAACATAGAGTAATGGGACAAGATGAAGCACTACATTTAGTAAGTGAAGCTATTATTAAATCAAGAAGTGGTATTAAAGATCCTAATAGACCAATTGGTTCATTCATCTTCTTAGGCCCTACTGGAGTTGGTAAAACTGAAGTAGCTAGAACTCTTGCTTATGAATTATTTGATGATGAAAAACACATGGTTCGTATTGATATGAGTGAATATATGGAGAAATTCAGTGTTTCAAGACTTATTGGTTCTCCTCCAGGATATGTTGGTTATGAAGAAGGAGGACAACTTACGGAAGCAGTAAGACGTAATCCTTATAGTATAGTATTATTTGATGAAATAGAAAAAGCACATCCTGAAGTACTTAATTTACTACTACAAATCCTAGATGATGGTAGAATAACTGATTCTAATGGACGTACAGTAGACTTTAAGAATACTATTATTATAATGACTTCTAACCTTGGTAGTGAATACATCCTAGATGGTGATACTAGTAAAGTAGAAAGTGAATTAAGAAGTCATTTTAGACCAGAGTTTATTAACCGAATTGATGAAGTAATTATCTTTAAACCATTAACTAAAGAAGTAATATATCAAATTCTTGATAAAATTATTCATGATATAGAAAAACGATTAAGTAATGACCAGATTAAATTATCTTTAACAGATAAAGCTAAAGACTATTTAGTAGAAGCTGGTTATGACATTAATTATGGTGCCAGACCTTTAAAACGAGAAGTTAGTAAAACAATTGAAAGTTTATTAGCTCATGAATTAATTAAGGGTACAATACCATTCAATGCTACTGTAACTTTTGATGTAAAAGATAATGAATTAGTAATTACTAAAGTAGAAGTAAAATAGAACTGATTGATTAACCAGTTCTTTTTTTTCAACAATTTTTGTGGATAAAATATTTTATATTAATATTGGTGATATTATATGAAAGTAAAAATATTTGATTTTGAAGATGAAACTGATTTAGAAGAGGCGATAAACAACTTTTTGAGAGAATTAGAAGGAGAAGTAATAGAAATTAAATATCAAGTTAGTTCTTTTCCTAGTGGTGAAGAACAAATATATTGTTTTTCTGCTATGATAATTTATTATAATAATTGTTCATAAAAACATTCTAGTATCTTTATTTCTTTATAGTTTTAACTCCATAATAAGGAGGAAAATACTTCCTATTTTTTTTATAACTATTTAAATCAAGTGGGTAATCGAATTCACCAATATGTTCAAATAATCTAGCTCCAAAGTTTTGCTTGAAGAAATAACTTCCATCATCTACCCCTTTTACCTCATAGAAATTATAAGAATTATAATTATTTTCTAAAGCTTCTCTAATCATTTTATAATGAATAGAATAAGAAGCATCTAAATCTATATATTCATCATCCATTCCCCCTACTAATGAAGTAACTTCTCTTCCATATAGTAAGAATAAGTATCCTCCTAAGAGAATTTTATCATTATTAGTTTTCTCCTTTAAAGCTAAATAATATTTTCTTCTATTACTTATAATCTCAAGTTGCTCTTTATATGCTAACTCTTTATCTATAAAAGTTTCTTCCGTTAGTTGATTACTTTGATATAAACCAATTCTTTTTTCCTTTTCTATTTGCAAGACCTTTTCTTCTTTCTTAAGATTATTAAGAGTAAGATTTAAATCAAGTTCAGCAATCATTATCTTTAAGTGTTCGCTAGTGAAAGAATTAGCTAAATCTTCATAGAAAGGAAGTTCATATTCAATAGTATTAAACTTCTTACTAATCTTATCCATCATTTCAATAAAAGAAGGTAATTCATCACTATTTAACTCTCTTACAATATAACCAAGTCTTTCATTTCTTTTAATAATTTGTCTTGTTTTTTTTGACATATTATCTAATATATCATTAATACTTTTATTAGATAAATTAAGTTTCATTACATACTTTGGACTAATAGAATCATTATCATTTTCAATAAAACCTAATTTTAATAAATAATCCTTTATAAATAAGTTGTTTATTCCACCTTGTAATTCCTTACCATCTTCATCCTTTTCGGTAGTTAGTACTTCTGGATCTATTTTTAAATATATACCATTTTTTTCCTTAATAAAGTTAATTATTTCTTTAGTAAATATTTCCAATAAATCATAATTCTTATAGTCAATTAAGAAACCTTGGGGAGCATAGAAAAATCTTTTCTTAATATTCTTATTTTCACTTGCTAAAAGTAAGGTAGCTCCTAGTAGTTTATTCTTGTCTTCAAGACCTAAAAAGTAAGGATGCCAATTCTCACCACTTTTAAAGTTTGCCCAATAAATACTTTGTTCAAAAGGACATGTTTCTAGGCAATTAGTAAAATTGTTAAATTCTTTTTTAGAAAGTTCTATAAGTTTCATTTTATCACCCAACCCTAAACTAATTATACTTGATTCTTTAACTTAGTGCAAGATTATGATATGATAATATATGAAATGGTTTAGAGGTGATACTATGCAAAAAAAAGAATTAAAACAAAACTCCTTTTTAAATGGGGCATTTGTAGCAACAATGGGAATAGTTATTACTAAAATATTAGGTATGCTTTATGTTATTCCTTTTTATGCAATTATTGGTGAACAAGGGGGGGCACTTTATGGTTATGCTTATACTATTTACTTATTGTTCCAGTCTTTATCTTGTGCTGGTATTCCAAATGCTATTTCTAAGATAATTAGTGAATATCAAACTTTAGGTTATAGTAAAGCTAAAGAAAAAGCTTTTAAGATAGGTAGAAGACTAGCTATTTTTATGGGAGTCTTTGTCTTTGTTATTCTTTTTCTATTTGCCCCAATAATAGCAAAAGCAATTATTGGTGATTTAACAGGAGGAAATACATTAAATGATGTAACTTATGTTATTAGGGTGATAGCTACAGCTATATTAGTAGTACCTATCTTAAGTATTTATAGAGGTTATTTAGAAGGACATAAATTTATAACTCCAACAGCTTTTTCGCAAGTAATAGAACAAGTAGCCCGTATTATAGTTATTATTTTCGGATCGTATGCTGCTTTAAATATATTTCATTTATCTTTAACTACAGCAGTTGGAGTAGCAACTTTTGGAGCTACAGCAGGAGCATTAGTTGGTTATTTATATCTTCTTAATAAAATATTTAAACATAAGAAAGAAATAAATAATATAACTGATACAAAAGAAGAAAAAGAAATCTCTACTAAAGAAATATTAGGAAAGATATTTTTCTATGCCTTACCATTCATTATGATAGATGTATTTAAATCAGCTTATAATTTTGTTGATATGACAACACTTGTTAAAACATTAGTTCATAAAGCAGGATATACTACTATAGCTGCTGAAAACTCTATGAGTGTTATATCTACTTGGGGAAATAAACTTAATATGATAATTGTATCTATTTCAACAGGAATAATCATAAGCTTAATTCCTAATCTTACAGCATCATCAGTTAAAGGTGATAAAAAAGATGTTCATCATAAGATTAATCAAACGTTACAAATACTATTATTCTTATCAGTACCAATGACTATTGGTTTATCATTCTTATCTAAACCAGTATGGGATGTATTCTACGGAAATAGATCAGCAGTAGGAGCAGAAATTATGGCCTATTATATCTTTGTTGCTTTAATAATTTCTACTTATACAGCATTAGTATCTATAGTTCAAGTATTAAAATATTATAAAGAAGTATTTATCTCTTTATTTGCCGGAGTATTAATAAAAGCTTTAACTAATGTTTATTTAATAAGAATATCCTATGAATTGGGACTTCAACCAGTATATGGTTCTATAACTGCTACTATTCTAGGTTATTTAGTAGGAATCATTCTATGTCTATATTATTTAAAAAAGAAATGTGGTGTTAGTTATAAACCAACTATTAAAATAATAGGAAAGATTATTGTAGCAGATATCTTTATGATACTTTCCTTATTCTTAGTTAAACTTGTAGTTCCAATTTCATCTTCTATAAGAATTTTAAATATTCCTATCATTTTAGTTTATACTATTATAGGAGCAAGTATCTATTTATTAGTATCTTATAAATCAGGTGTTATTAACGAAGTATTAGGTAGTAAGATGTTAGAAAAAATAAAAAGAAAGGTGGTTAAAAAATAATGTTAGAAGAATTGACAGAAGAAGAATTTGAAAACTTTTCTAAAAATCATCCATTAAGAAACTTTATGGAAACAATAGAAATAGGTAATCTTAGAAAGAAAAACGGTTGGTCGGTTAAGTATCTTGGACTTAAAGAAGATAATGAATTAGTAGGAGCAACCATGCTTCTTTCTAGAAAAAGACATTTTAATAAATATGAATTTTATGCTTTAAGAGGACCACTACTAGATTATAGTAATGATAGACAAGTAGAAACATTTTTAAAAGGATTAAAAGATTATGTAAAAAATAATAAAGGTTATTGTTTAAGACTTGATCCATATCTACCTATTAGAAGATATGAAAATGATAAAGAATTAGAAGTTCCTAAGACTAATATTATGAAAATACTTAAAAAGCTTGAATTTAAAAAGAATGATATACAAGAAGAAGTTACTTCTATGTATGTTTTAGATTTAGAAGGAAAAACAGAAGAAGATATTTTAAAGAATATGAAACCTAATGCTAGAAATATTATTCGCAAAACTATTAAAACGGGTATTGAAGTAGTTTCCTTAAAAAAAGAAGAATTAGATGAGTTTTATCAGATAATGATTGAAACTGGTAAACGTAAAGGGTTTGCTGTAAGAGATATCTCTTATTATCAAAATATGTATGACTTATTTTCTGCAAAAAATGAAGTTAAGTTTTTAGTAACTAGACTTAATCTTGACAAATATATATCATTATTGAATGAAGAAATAGAAGAAGACATTTTAAAGAAGAATGCTTTGTCAGTTTCTAAATGTAATGATGGTAAAAGAAAAAGTTTAGATGAAAATATTGATTCATTAAAAAAGAAAGTTGATATTGCTAAAAAGCAACGAGAAGAAGCTAAAAAATCTGTTATCACCCTAGCTGGTTCTATGTTTATTATGACTGATCCTGAAATTGTTTACTTATCAAGTGGTAATTATGAAAAGTATTTAATGTATAATTCCCAATATTTAATACAATGGGAAATGATTAAGTATGCTATAGAACAAGGATATAAGAGATATAATTTTTATGGTACTCCTACTACTAATAAAGAGGATAAAACTTATGGAATTTATCAGTTTAAAGCAAGTTTTCATGGGTATATGGAGGAGTTACTAGGGGAATATATAACTGCTACTTCTAAGACGTATTATATAATTGATTTTATTCAAAAATTAAAAGAGTCATAGTTTTATGACTCTTTAGTAGTATTAGGTTGAGTTGCTGTATCTTGACTAGGTTCAGGAGTAACTGTTCCTGTATTAGTCTTTTTATCCTCAGTTTTATTAGTATTATTATCTCCTGTAGATAAAATATTATTTTCTTGATCTTCTGTTACAGTAATATTAGCAGTATAAATACTATTATTATAAGTCACTGTATATTGATAAGTTCCAGGTTTATTAATATCAACTTCTTGGAAATTAAACTTTAATAAAGCTTTAACTTCGTCAGTTAAAGGATTAGGTTCAGTAACATAATCACTTGGATTAAGAGATAAAGCAGTTCCTTTCTTAATAGTAAATGATTTAATTGCTATACTATCAACTTGATTAGTAGGAGCTACTTTTTCAATTACTTTAATTGTACCGGAAAACTCTTTCTTTTTATAATAAATGCTATATTTATAAGTACCAACTTCTTTAACATTAACACTACTAGTGTCAAGTTTTAAATTAGCTAATACTTCATCATTAACCGTTTCATTCAGATAATCAGCTATTTTTATACTAAGTGGTGTATTAGTTTCAATTTCTAAATCTTTAAGTTTTAAACTAAGATTAGAGTTATCTGTATTTTGCATTTTTTGCGATACCACTAAGGCAATAGACTTGACATTATTCTCTTCCTCTAATTTTGAATAAAGACATCCACATGATATACAAAGTACACCTAATAGAGCAAAAGAAGAAACGACTACCAAACGGATTTTTTTATCCATTTATAATCCCACCTTTTCTACCTTATTTACATTATATGATAGATTTTCTTGTGTGGCAAGAAAAAAATTAATAATTACGTGTTATCACCTTGATAGATATTATCTTCTACCATTTTTTTATCTATCTCATTTAAAACTTGGAATTTCTTTAAAAGCCAGGTAGGAGCTACTAAATCTTCCTTTTTAGGATCACCAGTAATTCTATGAATTACTATTTCCTTTCTTAAATAAGTTAATTGCTTGACAGTAATGTTTACATATTCTTCCCTTGTTAATAACTTAAAAGGATTAGATTTATACATAACTTCAAGAGGGGTATTAACTAAAATATGAAGCATGTGTATTTTAATCCCTTGAATATCAAACTTATTTAAATATTTAACAGTATTAAGCATATCTTCCTCTGTTTCGTAAGGTAATCCATTTATGATATGAACAACTACATTAATATTTCTCATTCTTAATTTTTTAACCATTGTTTCAAATTCTTCTATGGTTTCTCCCCGATTAATTAACTTTAAAGTTTCGCTTTTACTAGATTGTAACCCTAACTCTACTTGTAAATAACATCTTTTACTAATACTTTCTAAGTAATCTAAACATAAGTCACTTATAGAATCACTTCTAGTAGCAATAGCTATTCCAACACAATCTTTATAATTAATAAAAGGCTCAAAATAGTTCTTTAAAGTATCAACATTTGCATAAGTATTAGTTCTAGCTTGAAAATAAGCAATAAATTTAGCATTAGGCCATTTACTTTGCATCTTTTCTTTTCCTTTAACAAACTGCATCATTAAACTATCGTTTATATCACCAGCAAAATCACCACTACCAGATTTAGAACAAAAAATACAACCACCATAGCTTTTTTTACCATCAATATTAGGACAAGAAAAGTTAGCATTTAAACTAACTTTAGCAATCTTACAACCAAATTTATGTTGATAAAAATAAGTTAAAGTATGATATCTCTTATTATCAATCGTATAAGGAAACTTATTCTCCATAATTAGCACCTATATATGATAACAATAAAGCTTGTTTATGATTTTGAGCGAAGAATAAATTAAGTGCTTTATTTTCTCTTTTATTATTATTTATATTTCTTAAAAAGAACAAAGTTATTAATTTAGAATTAACTGATATTTTTTTGCTCTTAATCTGTTTTTCAATTTCTTTACTTATTTTTTCACTAGAATTAATTTTTATCTTTACTATTTTAAAATAATCATCTAAATAATATATTAAATCCTCTTGTAATTGAAACTCTTTACCAATATTCTCAATTAACTTTAATAATTGTTTCATAGTTAGTTTACTATTAAATATTTTGGAAAGTTCATCTTTATTCTTTTCATAAAAACTAGTTATTTCATTTTTTCTAAAGGTAAAGTAATCTCCCTCTAATCTTTTAAATGCTTTCATTGTATCGTTGTATCCAAAATTCATATTAATCTTAGCTTGTTCCTTATTAAAGTCCAAGAAAAATGATATTTTATTTTTAGGTCTTATATAAGTTGTTTTAATATTTCCCTTAGGTAATCTCTTTAAGCCAGGTGCCCTAAGGTCAACAATTATAGCTTCCGTAGCACCAAGTTCTATAGCAAGATTAACAGGTAAATTATCATAAAAACCTCCATCAATATATTTATCACCATCAATATTTTTCATTTGAAAAGCAGGATAACAAGTAGCAGAAGCCATTAAGTAATCAACTAATTTATCTTTTTCTATATCTTTTTTAGTAATAACTAACGGTTTCCTAGTAGAAAAATTATAAGTTATTAAGCCATAATCAATGTTAGATTTATAAAACCTTTTTATATTAATAGCTTTACTAATAATATCTTCAATTTTCTTTATATCCATACCACCATTTTTAAAGAAATTATCACCATAAAGCATCAATATATCTTTCTTAGAATCACTTTTTGGTTGTTGTTCAAATAAGTATTCAAGACTAAGTCGATGCCATATATATAAAGCCTTTAAATAAGTCTTTTGTGTCATTAAAGCCCCATTTAAAGCCCCAATAGATGTTCCTGTTACAATATCATATTCAATATGTAATCTTCTAAGAGCTTTCCATACTCCGATTTCATAACTTCCTTTACTTCCTCCACCAGATAAAACAATTGCACGCTTCATAAATATCTCCCCTTAAATTTGCCCTTATTATAACAAAAAACTTAAATATTGTAAATTATAAAGATTTGCGTTATCCTAAAATAGAGTGATGAATATGAATATAAAAGATAAATTATTAAAATATAGACATAAGGAACAACCAGTTCCTGAAAGATATATGAACTTTATAAAAGAAACTATTGATAATACTAATTTAACAGAAGAACAATATAACTTTATTAAAGATTTATATTTACAAGATGGAAAAGTTTTAGGATTACATAATACTTATAATAAAAAAGTGGATTTATACTTTACTAACGGTCTTTATAATTGTGACAGATTAGGAAATAAAAATACTAGTATAACAAATACAGTAATGATAAGTACTTTATTCACGGGTTTACTTTGTTACTTTAACCCTGATACCACAATTATATTATCGTTTCCTGAAGATATATTAAAAGCAGAAAAAGGTGTTTTTGAACCCTTAAATAATAACATCTTTGGTATACCATCTTCCTATATAGTTGGAGCTTTTATAAGTACGGAGTTAATTAAAAATCCTAACTATAATCCTAACTATGAAAATGAATCTGCTATAAAAATTGATGATCCAATATCTAACTTTCATAGTCAAAAAGAAAAAATACGAGAAGTTAATCTTTGCTCTAGTTTATTTTATCTAAAAAAAGATACAGAAATTAACAATATTTCTATTAATAAACGTTACTAATTTTCTCCTTATTTGTTATAATTATTGTAAGAGTAGGTGGTAGTAATGAAAGTTAAAAAATTAAAGTTAAAAAAAGAAGCAGAAAAGAAAGTTAAATATACTATTCTAATTTTATTACTATTCTTAATCTTATTAATTTTTATTTCTACTAAAAAACATGCTTTACAAAAAATTGGTTATAGCAAAGAAGCATCTAGTGTAATAGTTAGAAAATTTAAATTTAATAAAGTAAAAGAAATAGGTAAAAATAAAACTTTAAATGCTGCTTTTGAAAGTAATGATTATAAAGAAGAAAATTTTGATCATTATAAGAATATAGATTATCAACCATTAAAGGATATAATTCCAAGTATTAATAAATTAATAAAGAAAGGTTATACAGATAATCAAATATCTTTAATATTAGCAAGAGGTAATAATAGTGAAATAAAAGAATTTGCTAAAAGAGGGAAAGTTAAATATTTAGATGAATTTTTTTCCTTAGATTATTCTCATTTATCTAAATATGATAGATATGTCGCTTATCAAAATAAAGAAAATGATACTGCAGATATAACTGTTTTAAATGTTGAACTTGATTTTGATAAAGATGAATATCAAGATGTAGAAGTAATAGATAAGTTTTCACCAACTGTTTTAGTAAATAAACATCATCAATTAAGTAGTAAATATGTACCAAAAGATTTAATAAACTTTCAAAGTGATGATGTAAAAGGTAGTAGTAAAATTAAAGCTAATAAAGAAGTAGTAAATGCCTTTCATAAAATGAGAGAAGCAGCGAAAGAAGATGGTAAAGAAATATTAGTAAACTCAGGATATAGAAGTTATGCTGATCAAGAAGAAACAGTTTCTTACTATCAAAATGCTTATGGTGACAGTTATGTAGAAAAAAATATTGCTAAAGCAGGATATTCTGAGCATCAAACAGGAATGTCTATTGATGTAGCTAGTAAAAATACTACTGTCTTTATTGATAGTGAAGAATATAACTGGATGATGGATAATGCCTATAAATATGGTTTTATTTTACGCTATCCAAAATCTAAAGAAGATATAACACTATATAAATGTGAACCATGGCATTATCGCTATGTAGGAACTAAAATAGCAACTTATATAAAGAAAAATAATATAACTTATGATGAATATTATGTTATGTTTTTACAATAATAATGATTTGTGGTATTATAAAATAAAGAATAGGAAGGATGATATTAATGTATCCATTAGGTAAACAATTTAAAATGGATTTAGAAAAATCCAAGAGTACTGAAAAATGTATTGTTAAAGGTGATAAGTATCGTTTTACTATACTTAGCGAAAGACTTATTAGACTTGAATATAATGTAAATGGTAATTTTGTTGATAAGCCAAGTCAGTTTGTTTTATATCGTTCTTTTGAATATCCTAATTATCAAGTTAAACAAGATAATAAATTATTAGAAATTACAACTAAATACTTTAGACTTACCTATATTAAAGAGATGCCTTTTATAGGAAGTAAAATAGACCCTATGAAAAACTTAAAAATAACTCTTCTTAGTAGTAGTAATGAAAATGAGAATAGAGATTGGTATTACGGTCATCCTGAAGCTAGAAATATGAATGGTAATATGATAAGTGAAGATGTTAGTGTTTCTAATAATTTAAAAAGAGGGCTTTATTCTTTAGAAGGATTTGCATCTATTGATGATTCTAATAGTTTATTATTTCAAGAAGATGGAACTTTTGAAGAAAGAGAAAATGGTAGTATAGATATATATGTATTTATGTATAATAAAGATTTTTCACTAGCTCTTAATGATTACTTTAAATTAACTGGGATGCCATCTTTTATTCCTAGATATGCTTTAGGTAACTGGTGGAGTAGAAATACTACTTATAATCAGGAAACAGTAATGGATACTATTAGTCATTTTGAAAGAAGAAAAGTACCTCTTGCTATATATTTATTAGATAAAGATTGGCATTATCGTGATGTGGGTGATGCTAAGAATCTTCATACAGGATTTACTTTTAATGCAAATTTATTTCCTAATCCTAAGGAATTTATAGATACTATGCATCAACACAATGTTAGGGTTGGATTAACAATAGATCCAACAGAAGGAATATATCCTCATGAAGCATATTATCAGCAAGCCTGTCAGTACCTTGACATAAAAGATAATAAAATAATAGTATTTGATCCTTTAAATCCTAAATTATTAGATATATATTTTAAATTATTTCTTCATCCTTTAGAAACTATAGGGGTTGACTTCTTCTTACATGATTATAAAGGTAATAATCAAGCTTTAACATTATTAGCCTATAATCATTATAATTACTTAGACTCAGGAAGAAATCCTGCTAAAAGAAGCTTAATGCTAGCTAGAAATGGTATATATGCCCCACATAGATATCCTATTCTTTATGCCGGTAGTAGTGAAGTATCTTGGGAAAATTTAAAAGAAATATCAACTAGTATATTAAGTGCCAGTAATATTGGTGTATCTTTTTGGAGCCATGATGTAGGTGGTAACCATGGAGGTATAGAAGAAAGTGAACTATACATTCGTTATGTACAACTAGGATGTTTTAGTCCTATATTGAGGTTTCACGGAGCAAGAGGAGTTTATTATAAAAGAGAACCATGGAGATGGGATATAAAAACTGAAACTATAGTTAATGATTATTTAAGATTAAGACATCGTTTAATACCTTATCTATATACAGAAAGTTATCATTACTATAAGGAAGGAAAATGTCTTGTTGAACCATTTTATTATATGTATCCTTGGGTAATAGATGATAATCAATATAGATATCAATATTTCTTTGGAAAAGAATTATTAGTATGTCCTATTCTTAAAAAGAAAGAACTTACAATGAATAGAACTATTCATGAGTTTTATATACCAGAAGGTATATGGTATGACTTTAAAACAGGTAAAAAATTCCCAGGAGCAAAAAAATATGTTTCGTTCTATCGTGATGAAGATTATCCAGTTTTTGCTAAGAGTGGAGCAATCATTCCCTTATCAAATATAAGTGACAAAAATAATGTAGGGTTACCATTAGAACTTGAAATTCATATATTTCCAGGTACTTCTAATATATATACTTTGTATGAAGATGATGGTATAACTTCATTATATAAAGAAGGATTATTCTTAAAAACAGATATAGATTATAATTATTTAAAGAATAACTATACAGTTATTGTTAGATCAGTAGAAGGTAAAAGTGGAGTAGTTCCACCAAAGAGAAATTATCGTTTTAGATTTAGAAATACTAAACAAGCAGAAGAAGTAAGGGCTTATTATAACGATAAAGAAATACCAATTGAATCTCAATATATTGAAGATAATGACTTTGTAGTAGAAGTAAATAAAGTTAATACAATAGGTCAGTTAACAATAATGTGTCGTGGTAAAGATATTGAAATAGATGCTGTTCGTTTAATAAATGAAGATATAAATAGTATTTTAATGGATTTACAAATAAAGACATATCTTAAAGAAAAAATAGCTGATATTATCTTTTCTGATTTACCAATTAAGAAGAAAAGAATTGCTATTAGAAAACTAAGACGTGACTTATTATCAAGAGAATATATTAATTTATTCTTAAGACTATTAGAATATATTGAACAAGTTTAGGATAGCAATATCCTTTTCTTTGTTTATTAGCTTGATATATTTAAAATACAAAATTCAATAAAAAACAAAAAAAGTATTATATAAAATACAAAATTGACTTTTCCTTTTGCTTACTATATAATTGTATTAAGGAGGAAATAAATATGATAAAAAGAGAAAACTATTTAAAAAAGATTAGACCTTTTTATAATCAAAATCTCATTAAAGTAATTACTGGTATTAGAAGATGTGGTAAGTCTGTTATATTAAAGCAAATGATGGATGAAGTTGAAAAAACAGGTGTTAATAAAGAAAATATCATATATATAAATTTTGAATTAACTGATTATGCTAATATTAAAAATTATTTAGATTTGGATAACTATATTAAGAATAAAATAAAGAATAAAGATAAATATTATATATTTCTTGATGAAATTCAATATGTTGAAAATTGGGAAAGAACTATTAATTCTTATAAAGCAAAGTATGAAGATAATATTTCGATTTTTATAACAGGTTCTAATAGTGATTTATTATCTGGAGAACTAGCAACCTTATTATCAGGTAGATATGTAAGTTTTAAAATACGTCCGTTTTCATTTAAAGAAGTGTGTGAATTTAATAATTATGAATTAGATAAATACAAGTTAGAAAAAGAATTTAATGATTATATTAAATGGGGTGGACTTCCCCAAAGATTTAACTTTAAAAATGAA
>RKAV01000057.1 GCA_014846175.1 bacterium
AAGTACTACAGGAGTATCAGTTAATCAAAATAAAACATTAACTTATAAGATAAAGATAAATAAAGCTAAAGGTAAACAAATAAAAATAGGTTCATCAATAGGATTAAATAATTCTAATTTAACTCTTCCTAATGGAACAACAGCATTCTCATTATTAAAAGATCCAACAGGAGCCGAAACTTTAATAGCAAAAGCAAATTCAGAAGATTTAGATTATGCTACTGCTACAACTGATCAAAAGAATCAAATGTGGACATTTCCTCATGAAACAACAAAACAATTAAAAGCAACAACCGATTATAGATATATAGGAAAAAATCCCAATAATTATGTAAAATTTAATGATGAATTATGGAGAATCATTGGAGTATTTGATGTAGATGACGGAACAGGAAAAATGGAAAAAAGAATGAAAATAATCAGAAATGAATCAATAGGAAATTATTCATGGGATAATTCAACAACAGAAAATCCGGATGCCGGAACAAACAATTGGCTTGTTGCTAGATTAAATTATCTGCTAAACTCAGGACATGAAAGTGAAACTTATGGAGGAAGTCTATATTGGAATAGAAAGAGTGGGACATGTTATGCGGGATATAGAAATGTAACTATATCATGTGATTTTACTACTACCGGTTTAACAGATACAGCAAAATCAATGATAGGAAATACAAAGTGGTACTTAGGTGGTATTGAAACCTATAATACTTCAGCAAATGGATTAGTATCACATTTTTATAGTTATGAAAGAGGAACAACAGTATATAGTGGAAGAAGTACAAATTGGACAGGAAAAGTAGGATTAATGTACCCAAGTGATTATGGATATGCCACAAGTGGGGGTAGTATTCTAAATAGAGCAAGTTGTCTATCAAATGCTCTATGGAGCGAAGTGATGTATAGTGATTGTAAAGGCAACGACTGGCTTTATAATTCATCACAAGAACAATGGACAATTATCCCACATGCCAATGCTTCTGGCTCAGTTGCCTATACTACTACTGCTGGCTATTTCTCTGACATGCCTGCTTATAATGCTATTGTGATTCGCCCAGTCGTACATCTAAAATCTACAATTAATATAACAGGAGGAACAGGTAGTTCTACTGATCCATTCATATTATCTGTTTAATTATATAAATAATAATAGGAAGTCATAAACTGGTTAAAGTTATGACTTCTTTTTGATATAAATAAGAGTAGATAAAGGATTTGCTTTTTACTAAAAAATATAGTATAATATGTAGACTGTTAGGGGGATAATAATGAATAAATATTATGGTTTTAATGATAAGGATAATGATTTGATATATTACTTAGAATCTTTAGAAAAACCTATTTTAAGTAAAGAGGAAGAACAAGAGTTGTTTATTAAAATGAAGATGGTGATTCTGAAGCTAAGAAGAAGATTATTGAGAGTAATTTAAGGTTAGTTGTAAGTATTGCTAAAAGATATCGTGGTCTTGGTGTTGAATTGTTGGATTTAATACAAGAGGGAAATATTGGTCTTATGGAAGCTGTTGAAAGGTTTGATTTGAATTTGGATTGTAAGTTTTCTACTTATGCTACGCGTTGGATTATGAAAGAAGTATCTAGGGGTGTTAAGTTATATGCTAGACCTATTAGGGTACCTGTTCATGTTAGTGAAGTATTAGTTAAGTGTCATTATGCTAAGGAAAAGTTAATTAACGAGTATAAAAGGGAACCATCTTTAAAAGAATTAGCAGATGAACTTAATATTACTCTTACTGAGGTAGAGAAGTTAGTTAAACTTAATGATGAAGTAATAAGCTTAAATCGCACAATTTCTGATGATAGTGAGGACGAAATAGGTGATTATGTTAGTACAGGAGAAATTTTAGTAGAAGATAAAGTTATAGATAATAATTTAAATGAATTACTTAACAAGCTATTTGATGAATGTAATTTAACGGAAAAGGATATAAATATCTTAGAATTGAGATTTGGTTTTATTAATGATACTGAGTATACTTTAACTGAAATTTCTAATATGTTTGGAGTAACTTGTGAAGCAATAAGACAACGTCAAAATAAACTTTTAACAGATCTTAGAAATTCTAAACATTCTACTAAACTAGTTGATTATCTTGATTATCCTGAAAGAGCTTTAGAAACTAGAAAGGAAAATGTTTCCTTTTCTAAGTATTCTAAAAGAAATAATACAAAACAAAATAAGGTATTAATCAAAAAATAAATTCTTGACTTTACATATTAATATGATATTATATAAGTGATAATGATTATCAACAAGGAGTTAATATGGAACGTAGTACAAGACAAAAAAAGTTAATTTATAAAGTATTAGAAGAGTGCCATTCTCATCCTACTTTGCAAGAACTTACTAAGTTAGTACAAAAAGAGGATGCAAGCATTGGACAAGCTACTGTATATAGAACTATTAATAAACTAACAGATAGTGGTGAAATAGAGAAACTAGTATCTGTTGGACATAATATACGTTATGATGTAGCTAAAAACCATTATCATTTTCAGTGTATAAAGTGTGGAATGATTGAAGATATATTTTATACTAAGAATGAAAAAGAAGAACTAGAGAAGTTATTTGCTAATAGAAAAATTAACACTTTTGATCTTGTTGGTTATGGTATATGCTCTAATTGTTTAGAAGATAATCATTAAAAGAAAGAAGGAATATTATGGAACTAAAAGGAAGTAAAACAGAACAAAACTTAATGACTGCATTTGCAGGAGAAAGCCAAGCTAGAAATAAGTATACTTACTATGCTTCAAAAGCTAGAAAAGATGGTTATGAACAAATAGCAGCTATTTTTGAAGAAACTGCTAATAATGAAAAAGAACATGCTAAACTTTGGTTTAAAGAGTTACATGGAGGAGAAGTACCTGATACTATTACAAACTTAGAAGATGCTGCAGCAGGAGAAAATTTTGAATGGACAGAAATGTATAAAGAATTTGCTGAAGTTGCTCGTGAAGAAGGATTTAATAAGATTGCTTATTTATTTGATAGTGTTGGTAAAATAGAAAAAGAACATGAAAAGAGATATTTAACATTACTTAAGAATGTTAAGGAAGATAAAGTATTCCATAAAGATGGTGATAAATTATGGATTTGTCGTAATTGTGGTCATGTCTATATTGGAAAAGATGCTTTAGATGTATGTCCAGTATGTAATCATAAACAAAGTTTTATGGAAGTAAAAGCTGATAATTATGAATAAGAAAAAGAGTATCATTACTCTTTTTTTGTATATCAGTTATGAAAATTACAAGATGGATTAGTTTTTTTCTATATTTATTTTATATGGAAAGTATTAACTTTACTTGTTTTATAATCATTATCTTGGAAATGCCACCATTCTGATTCTAAAGGACTAAAACCTTGTGATAACATTATATTTCTTAGTTTATTAGAAACATTATTATTATATTTTACGATTGAAGAAGTATCTAAAGTGTCATAAGCAGTTTGAGCCTTTAATTCTTGATTATTACTATTAGTAATAGTAATATCAAGTGCTATTCCTTTATTATGAGCTGAAACACTGCTTGCTAAGAACCAAGACGGTCCCCAATAATTACCTTCTTTATCATAATTAATAGCATTTTTTACTTTGTTATTAGAATTATATAACTTTCTAAAATAATTATTTGTAGAAATAGTTATATCATGTGGTCGATAACTATCATATACCTTTAAGTTATATCCTTCACTTCTAGCTTTATTATAAGCTCTTTGTAATTTCTTAGCTGTTGGATATAAAAGAGGTACATAATAAGTTTTTTTATCTATTTTAGAATTATATTTCTTAGTAAAACCATATAAGTTCTTTCCAGTAATACCAGGAATAGCTGTATTAGCTGTACTAGCAGTAGATTTGGAAGCACTTGTTATTTCATATAACATATCAGGAATAACATCAGGTAGATTAATTAATATAAAATTAGAATAAACATAACCTTTTAAATTATTATATTTAACTTTTATATACTTACTATTAGTATTTTCACTAGCTAAAATAGTCATTTTACTACCAGCAGGAATAGTTCCTATTATATTACTATCCATGGTAGCTTCTTTTCTAATATTAAGTTCTTGATTAGCCCATGCTGTTGCTCCGTATAAAGTAGCACTAAAAGTCCCGATCTTTTTCTTAGCTATACCATTATTATCTAGATAAATATAATCTATATAGCTATTAGTTATTTTAATATTATCTTTATAATAATACTTTTTTCCATCTATAGTAATCCAACCATTTTTTTGTTCTTCTTCTTTTGTAGTAGTATTTTGATCATTATCAATTTTATCATTAATAATAATATCATTACTTGGTTGATAAACTTCCGTATCTTTAGTATCTTCAGTAACATCTTCTTGTTTCTTATTATCTAATACTACTAATTCAATTATCTTAGCCGTATTATTATTCGCTACTACATTTAAGTAGGTACTACCACTATTAAGAGCTTTAATAGTACCATTTGATGAAACACTAGCAACTTCCTTATTCATAACTTTATAATCAATTTTTAAATTATCTTGCTGAGATATAACATCAATCTTAGCAGTATCACCTACATTTAAAGTTTTAGAATTAAAGTTAAGTGAAAAGTCAGTATCACTATTATCCTTTTCTACTGTTTCTATTTTGGTTGTAGAATCATTATTTAGGGAGGTAGAAGTATTATTAATAGTTTCTTTAACCTTATTATCGGTATTATCATTTAAATTAGAAGTATTATTAGTGGTTTCATTATCAATTTTTAAAGTAGTGGTTTGATCAGGATTAACTTTTTTTCTATCATTAGTTATCTTTGTATCGTTTTTCTTAACTTCTAAATTATTTCTAACCGTAATAGTAAAAGCAACTAATACAGTTAATAATACTAAAGCTGTTAGAAATTTAATAAGATATTTTATATAATTTTCTAGCATAACTACCTCCACAGTTTTTTATATTATCACTCTTTTGTAGATAAAGCAAGCACAAAAAAAGAGAATTTCTCTCTTTTACTTATTCAGTTGGAGCATTACTATCATTTTTACTTGTTTCTGGTTTATCTTCCTTAACTGGATCTTTAGTATCTTCTTTTTTATCATCTTTAGGAACACTATTTTCTGTTGTATCTATAGTTTTATCTTCTTCAACTTTATTTTCTTTATTATTATTAGTAATAATATTTTTATTATCAGTAATAGTAGTATTATTATTTTCAATAGTTGAATTACCAGATAAAGTAAGAACTACTGAACCCTTTATTAAATCTGTTCTTTTATTAGCTGGATAACTTTGAGCAACAACATGACCTGATGTTCCTTTAAATGTTACATTAATACCATTTCTTGTTGCCCAAGCTTGTGCTGTAGCTTTGCTATCACCAATGAAACTTGGTAGAAGGGTATAACTAGATGCTGTTTTATAAGGACCTTTTCCTGTAACAGTTTTTTCATAAGGTTTATTGATAGAAAAAGAAAATTCTTTAATTAAAGTAGGACTTTTTATACCAAGATTAACTTTCATAGCATTAATAATATCTTTTCTACTTTCTTTATTAGGTATATAATCCCATAAAACTAATCTACTTCTCTCATCATAAATCATTTGACCACTTCCTGCTAAGAATAACTGTTCAATATTAATTATATCAGCATCATCTTTTTGCAAAGCATTATTAGTTATATCTTTAGCAATATCATAGAAAGATAGTATTTGTTTAGTAGTAAAGTTAGTATCTAAGTTATTAGATATAGTATCTAAAACACCCATTACTTGACTAACATTAGATATATCTTTAATTTTATTAATTAAACCTTGAATAACAATTTGTTGATTAAGACCACGATCTAAATCACCATTAGCAAGTTGCTTTCTATTTCTGGCAAGAACTAAAGCCTGTTCACCATTTAAATGTTGCATACCTTTTTTAATACAAATATATCCTTCACGATTAGAATCATCAGTACATAAATCTTGTGGTACTTCCACATCAATTCCATTTAATTTATCAACAAGAGAAACTAATCCCCGGAAGTTAATTTTTGCATAATAATCAATCTTAACATCAAAATAGTTTTCAATAGTACTCATCATACAATCAGTACCATAAGCAGCTGCATGAGTAATCTTATTTTCTGGTTTACCACTCCAACAAGCAATAGGTACATAACTATCTCTTGGAATAGAAATCATGGTAGCATTTAAAGTTTTAGGATTAAAAGTAATTAATATTAATGAGTCTCCATTAGCAACAGTATTTTTAGATAATCCATCATCAGTAGAATCAACCCCCATAAGTAATATAGTAAATGGTTCACTTATACTTTTACCTGTAGATGCTGTTTCTCTTTTACTAGTAGAACTCTTTAACATCTTTTTTTCTTTAGTATAAATAATTTTAGTATCAACTGCTATGTTCTGATAAGTTTCAATACTTTGAAATAGACTAGGGTAATTAGTAGTAATAAACATAGAATCAATTGTACCAGCATATAAATCAGCTATCATAGTATTATAGTCATCATACTTCTTAATATTATTATCATTATCTAACTCATTTTCTTTAATAATCATTCTTGGAATAATATAACCATCAGGAGATGTTTTATCATTAAGTAGACCAATCTTTTTATTCTTAATATCACTAATTTTATTAATACTATTATTAGACATAGTAATTAAACTACTAGAATAAGTAACATAAGTTTTATTAACATTTTCTATCTTACCATATAAATACATTATAACTATTCCAATAAATAAACTAAATAGTAAATAAAGTATTAATAAGAAAGTAAGTAGTTTAGCTTTATTTTCTTTTTTAGTTCTTTTCTTTTTCATCTTTAAGAAAAAAACTAAATCAATTAATAAAAATATTTCAATAACAACATATCTAATAACTTCTTCCACCGGTCCTAGTAAAAGTATTTCATAAATAGCAAAGAAGTTAGCAAGTATCGTAATTAAAGTAAGAATTAATAACCATAAACGATACTTTTTTTTCTTTTTCTTTTTTTCCATTTTCTTTTCCTCCATTTATACCCTATAATTATAGCTAATTTTTTTAATTCTTTCAATCTTCCTAGCTAAATAACAGTAAAATCCAGTGTAAAGTATTAATTAATTAAATTTAATAGGTCAAATATTGTCGATTTAATGATATAATTTAGATACTAGGGGAGGTGTCTTTATGAAGAATAAGTATTTACTTATTTTAACTACTTTAATTATACTTTTACTAACACCAAGTGTAGATGCTAAAGAATATATTGTTTTAAATACTCCTAAAGCTTTTAAAGATAGTCCATCAGGTACTAGAATAGCATCTATTGGTGATGAAGGAGTATTACTTACACTTAGTAAAGTTGTAGTTCTTGAGAAGACTGATACTAGTGGCTATGGTTGTAGATCAAACTGGTATAAGGTATCTTATCAAGATGTAACTGGTTATATTTGTTCAAGTAATCAAAGTATAATAGAAGAAAAAGATGTTGATTTAGAAGCTGACTTTGAAAAAGAAATGCTTGCTAAAGGTTTTAACAAAAGTTATTTATCAGCCCTTAAAAACCTACATGAGAAACATCCTAACTGGATATTTAATGCTCTTAAGACTAATTTAGATTATAATGAAGCAGTAAGAAATGAAACAATAGGAGAAATATCTTTAATAAATGGAACAGATGAGTCTTTAAGAAAGAAAGATGAGTATGGTAATTATATTGAATCAGTTAAAGAAAAAGGTTGGTATCAAGCAAGTGCTGGAGCAGTAAGTTATTATATGGATCCTAGAAACTTTTTAACTGATGAGGGAATATTTATGTTTGAAAACTTACAGTATAATAAGAATGTTCAAACACAAGATACAGTTAAAAGTATAACTGCTAATACCTTTATGAATACTAATGAATATTTAAATTATTTTATGAAAGCAGCAGAAAAGTCAGGAGCAAGTCCTACTTATCTTGCAAGTCGAGTAAAACAAGAAAAGGGTGCTAATGGTTCAACTGGTGTTGATGGAGCGAAATTTACTTTTTCCAAAGACTATGAATGTATAAATCGCTATCGTAATAGTGATAACTGGACTATTTTAAATAACTGTGGAACAGATACCTCTTATAGTGGTATATATAATTTTTATAATATTGGAGCTTATGGAAGTTATCAAAGTCCTGTAATTAGAGGACTAATCTGGGCAAACGGTGGTTATGATGGTAGTGTAACTAGTTATATGCGACCATGGAATAGTAAAGAAAAAGCTATTATTGGTGGAAGCTTATATATTGTCAACGGTTATATAAGTGTTAATCAACATACTCTTTATTTACAAAAATTCAATGTAAGTCCTAACGCTTTAAATTCAACTTATACTCATCAATATATGTCTAATATTAAAGCTCCAGTTAGTGAAGCTTTAACGATGTATAAAAGTTATAAGAAAAATGATTTATTAGATAAAACTTATGAATTTTTAATACCTGTTTATGAAAATATGCCAGGAGTTAGTGAAACACCAAAAACTGATGATGATAAACCAGTAACACCACCAGAAGAAGTACCAGTAATTAAGATAGATGATGCCATAATTGCTAGCAGATATCGTTTAAATAGTAACTATATTTCGGGAATAGAAGTAAATACTTCTAAAACTAATTTAGAAAATACTCTTAAAACTATATATAATGGTTTATCAGTTGTTAGTTTAAAAGATAAATATGGTAATAATAAAAATGATGCTTTAGCAACTGGTGATGTAGTTAGTATTTCTAATTCTAAAGATACTAAAGAATACAAAGTAGTTATCTATGGAGATAATAATGGTGATGGTAATACAAGTATTATAGATTTATTAAGAGTTCAAAAATACTTACTTGGTAATAACAACTTAAGTGATGCTGAATTAATTGCTAGTGACGTTGATAAAGATGGTTTAATTACCGTAGTAGATTTATTAAGAATTCAAAAGACCTTATTAGGTTATAATAAAATAGAACAGAAATGAGATGATTTAAATGACTAAAAAGA
Organism: bacterium; assembly: GCA_014846175.1. Lineage (GTDB taxonomy): Bacteria > Bacillota_I > Bacilli_A > RF39 > UBA660 > Onthousia. Next base: position 9,027 of record RKAV01000057.1, read on the forward strand.
AAAAAATTATTTTCCTTCTTCTTTCCCTTTTCTTTTTTTGTGGTATTGATAATGTTTTTGCTGCTACTATTAGTGTAGCAGGAACTACTAGTCAAGGTGTAGTAGGAGGAGGTGTTACAGTTAATGTAACAGTTAATGAACCATCAGGACTAGGAGCATGGGAATTTAATCTTTCTTATGACAGTAGTATTTTAACTCTTAATAGTGGTCAAACACATGTAGTTGATTATGTACAAAGTCCTGGTCAAACAAGAAAGACTTATTCTTATAAATTTACCGTTAAAAAAGAAGGTAATGCCAATATAGGTATTGCATCATCTAACTTTGTTTCTTATGATGAACAAACAAGATCAGCTCCCAAAGATTCAACTACTATAAATTGTATTAAAAGAGAAACAATTATTAAAAACTATAGTAGTAATAATAATTTGAAAAGTCTAGGGGTAAAAGATCATCAAATATCACCAGAATTCAATAAAAATGAACTTAATTATACTTTAGAAGTAGAAAATGATGTAAAAAAAATAACTATTGAAGGTAGTAAAGAAGATAATAAAAGTAGTATTACAGGTCTTGGAGAAAAAGAAGTACATGAAGGGGCAAACCCCTTTGATATTGTAGTAACGGCAGAAAATGGTACTACTAAGACATATCACTTAACAGTAAATGTAAAAGAATTAGATCCAATTAATGTTAAAGTAGATAAAAAAGGAATGACAGTTATTCAAAAAGAAGAAGAACTAGATGATAAAGTACCTAATCACTTTGAAAAGACTACTGTAAAAATAAATGATAAAGATGTTTTAGCTTATGAAAATAAAGTTTTAAAACTAACTATAGTAGCTTTAAAAGACGATAAGGGAAATATTACTTTCTATGAATATAAAGATAATAACTACAAACTATATAAACAACTAACTAGTGGTAATATTTCTATACATATATTAGATGATACTAAAAAGATACCTAAAGGTTATTCTTCTTATAAGAGTAAGATAGATAATGTAGAGTATTTAGTTTATAAAATTAATAAAGAAGATTCTTTTTTCTTAATTTATGGAGAAAATATTGAAACTGGTAAAAAAAGTTTATATAATTATGATGAGGTAGAAAAAACTATTCAAAGATATAATAAAGTAGAAACTAAGAGTAATAATAATCAAAAATATCTTATTCTTGGACTATTAGGTTTAGTTTTATTACTTCTTCTTATCTTATTAATATTACTTGGTAGTAATAAAAGAAATAAGAAAAATAAAAAAATTAGAAAAAGAATTGAGGAAAAATATGATGGAAAAGAAAAGTTCTAAGAAGATAGTATTATGGGCTTTAGGAGGAGTTTTTCTACTACTTATTATTATTGTAGTTATCTATTTTATAATTGGATATAAAAATGATCAAATAGAATCTAAAAAGAAAATAGATAGTGTTATTACAAGTTATAATACTTTTAAGTTACATATAGATTCTTTTAATAAAGAACGAGATAACTTTTATCAAGAAGTAATGAAAGATATGTATTATGAAGATTTAAAAAATAATGATACTAAGTATAAAGAAATTATTAATAATTATTCTAAAACTATTGAACCATTAGAAGAAGATTATAAGGTTTTAAAGGATAAATGTGTTGATGTTTTATATCCTGATGTTTCTGTTAATAATAAATGTGAAGCTTTTGTAATTGGATATGAGAAAGCTATAAATTCTTATGTTAGCGATATTAAAAAATATAATGAAAATATTAAAGATTATAATGATGTTTTAGAAGAAACTGATACTAAAATAGAAGAGGTTAAGTTAACTATCGATTATATTGATGTAGATGGTGATAGAAAATATTTAGGAAAGAATTAAAGGGTGAGTTATGGAAGATTTAGAAAAAACAGTTATTATGCCAAGTCTTAGGGTAAAAGAAATTGAACCTAAAAAGAAGAAGAAAAAGAAAAATATTAAACTTATTATTAGTAGTTTAATAGTAATTATTAGTAGTTTAGGTTTATTTCTCTTATATGGACCTTTTAATTTCTTTCGTGATTTTTGGATAACTTCAGCAATGACAACTATGACTCATCAATATTTAGCTACTTGGTTTTATAATGATGAAGTAATTAATAAGATTTTAGCTAAGAATCACATGGTAGAAGTAAATGATACTACTAATCCGGATTTAGTTAATATAAGTGATTATGATAATAAACAAACTATTTATAAAAATGAATATGAAAAACAAATATTAGAGCATGAAGAAGGGGCTTTATATAAAGTTATTGATATTAAAGGTGCATCTTATCAAGGCTATTTAGTAGCAGTATATGATCCATCAAGAATATCGATTGCTACTACTAAGTATTTAGGTAAAAGGGGAGAAGCTATTACAACTGTGGCTAAAAGAGAAAATGCTATTATTGCTATGAATGCCGGTGGATTTTATGACCCTGATTGGAATAGTAATGGAGCACTTCCACATGGTACTGTTATTTCTAATGGGAAAGTAGTAAGTGACTATGATGATGCTAATGTTGGTGGTGGTTTTGTTGGATTTACGAAAGAAAATAAGTTAGTACTTGGTAAATTTACGAAAGAGCAAGCAGTTAATATGGGAATACGTGATGCAATTGAGTTTGGTCCATTCTTAATTGTTAATGGTAAGAGTAGCTTTGTTAAAGGTAATGGTGGTTGGGGTATCGCACCTCGTACTGCTATAGGACAAAGAAGTGATGGAATAGTATTATTCTTAGTAATTAATGGTCGACTTGCCACTAGTATTGGAGCAGATATGGGAGATTTAACAGAAATTATGGAAAACTATGGTGCAGTTAATGCTGCTAATATGGATGGAGGAAGTTCTTCAGAGTTAGTTATTAATAATAAAATAATAAATCATCCTGTGGCAGCTGGTACAAATGGTTTAAGAGATATGCCTACTTTCTGGGTAGTTAAATAGCACTTTTGTGCTTTTTCTTTTTCCTTAAAAATGCTTGACATATAACTGATACGATAAGTATAATCAACATATAAGTGAAGTAAAAGTACTTCCATAAAAAAAGAATGGAGAGAATTTATGAATGAAGTAAACAATGTATTTAGAACATTGACATTAAAAGATAATAAAAATACTGAACTTGTAGATTGTTTAAATCAATTAAGTGATGAAACATTAGATTCCCTTTGTCTAACTTATAAATCACTTTATGATAAAAAGATACCTAACAAACTTAATAGAGATGAAAAAATAAAAGAATTAGTAAAAATAATACCTGAGGTTTTTAAAGAAATTATTACATCAGTTGATTACACTGATATTAAATTATTTGAAAATATACTTAAAGAAATAGAATTTACGTCTCAAGCATTTGTTTTCTTAACTAGTGGATTTATTTATTTATATGAAAATGATGTAATATTACCTGATGAATTAAAAGAAATTTATGAAAAAGAAATAACGGAAGAATTTATTGAAACAAAAAGGAAAGAACAAGCAGATCATTATTGCCATTCTTACTTAATGATTAATGGAATTATGCCTATAGAAGTAATGAAAGATATACTAATTAATCACCATAAACTTAATGTCACAGAAGAAGAAATAAATGGATTTTTAGATGAAGTTATGGTTTTAAATGATTATTATAGTATTGGAGGACCTGATTTATTAGAAAATTTAAAACCATTAAAAAAAGATATACCATATCTTAAATTTACAAATGAAGAAGTAGAAGAATACTCTGGATTTATTGGAAACTTATTGGACAAAATTAGTAAGATTTTAACTGAAAAACATAAAGAATTATCTGTAACTATACTTTTAAATGTTATTTTTGGAGCAAATTTAGAAGAAAATGAGTTTTTAACTCTTAACTTATCTAAAAGAGAAATAAGAAGTATAATAGATATAAATAATAAATATAGCTCAGTTATAAGATACTGGCCTTATAATGGTAGAACAATTGGAGAATATGATACTTTAAATGTAGCAAAAGATGCCTGCTTTGAAAGTAAGTTATCAGATTGTTCTATAGATAATTGTTTGGATAATATTGATGAACTTTATCTAGATGATAAATGTTCTAAAGTTAATACTTTAAATAAATTAGAAGAATTAATTGATTCTGGTGATATAGAGCTAAATAAGTTATTATCTATTAATAATAAAAGTATTTATGAACAAGCAATTGATGTAAAATATTTTGATTATGGTTTCTTATATTTCTATAAAGATGGAAAAGATATTAAGTATTTAGTTACTGATGAAGTAATTAATAGATTAAAAGGGGATGATACTTTTATAGATGAAGAAGATGATGCATTAATTGATTCTTATATACAAATGAATGGTGTAATTAAAAAAGAAAAGTTACAAGAATTATTAAAGAATCAAGGAAATGATTATTCAATAGAAGAGCTAGATAAGTTAGTTTTAAATGACTATTATATTTTAGATGATAAGTATTATAGTATTTTTGAAGATAAAGAAATTGTTAATTTTGATGATATATTAAGAAGCAAGGAGAAATTTGGAAAGTATAAAGAATATGATAATAGTACTTTTTATGAAGAAATTGAGTTTACGCACCAACTTATTAGTATTATAAACAATTATGCTGATAACGAAGAAATCTTTAGTGCATTAATGTTTTTTGCTAAGACTAATAGGTTTACTAAGGATTTTGTAGGACATGTATTAACTGAATATGGGATAAATCTTAAAGTTAGAGATGAGTTATTTAACTTATATAATGAATATAAGTCAGTTATTAGTGTATGGCCTTATAATGGTTATTCAGTAACAGAATATAATGAAATGCAAAAAGCGATTAAGAAAGTAGGTCGTAATGATCCTTGTCTATGTGGTTCAGGGCTTAAATATAAAAAGTGTTGTGGAAGGTAATAAGGTGTTAATATGGAACAAAAAAAATTTACAGGTTATGCTAGTATAGATAAACCAAGTTACAAGTATTATTCTGAAGATATTGATTTAAAAATATTAGAAGATGTAGATATGAAAATGTATGATTTTATGAAGATGAAGAATAAAGGATATGAAGATGATATTATTTATTCTTACTTTGGACAGAAAAGAACTTTAGCAACTTTTGATGAAAAAGTAGAAGAAACTGCTAAAGCATTGAAAAAATATGGTTTAAAGGAAAAAGATACTATTACTATTTGTGCACCAAATATACCAGAAACAATGATTTATTTCTATGCTTGTAATAGAATAGGGGTTACTCCTTATTTAGTTGATCCAAGATGTTCAGCTAAAAGAATTATTGATTGTATGAATGTATCTAATTCTAAACTATTAGTATCATTACTTGATACTATGAATAAAAATGTTATACCAAATGATATACCAACTGATAATATTGTAGTAATATCACCTCATGATGACTTTATTAAATCAAAAGAAAAACTATCTAAGAATGCTTTGGAAGTAAAGGCGCTTTATACAGCAAAAGAAAAGTTATATGAATTAAAAAGAATGATGAAAAAAGATAGTAAAGTTTTAATGCAAAGTGAATTTATGAATATTGCTAAGAACTATGGGAAATTGGTTGACTCTTTATATGACCCTGATATTCCTGCAGCAATAGTAAATACTAGTGGAACAACTGGTACACCTAAAGGAGCGATGGAATCTAATAGAGGTTATAATATAACTTCTAATCAAATAAATTATGTAGCACCACATTTGAAAAGGGGGATGACTTTCTTTGGTTATATACCATTCTTCTCCTTATATGGTTCAGCTATAGGAATGCATGGAGCTACTTCTCATGGTATAATACTTGATTTAATTCCTAAGATAGATGCCAATAAGTTTGATAAAATATTAGTAGATAAAAAGCCTAATATTGTAATTGGGGTACCAAGACTTTATGAGATGTTTCCTGATAGTGATTATATTAATAATACTGATTTATCTTTTGCAGAATTATTAGTAATGGGGGGAGATAAAATATCTCCTAGTAAATTAGTTAAAATCAATGAAACATTAGAAAAAAATAATTGTAAACATAAAATCACTTATGGTTATGGTTCAACAGAAACAATGATGATTGCAACTACTACAGATGATAAAAGAAGTAATGTTGCTGGTAGTTGTGGAATTTTATATCCAGGAGTAAATGTTAGAATTACTGATAGAGAAACACTTGAAGAATTACCTTATAATCAAGAAGGAGAAATCTATGCTGATACACCTGGTCAATTTATGGGGTATATTGGTAATTTAGAAGAAACAAATAATTCTATTTATATAGATAAAAAGACTAATACTAAATATTATAAAACTGGTGATAAAGGTTATATGAATGAGGATGGTATATTATTTCATACAGGAAGATATAAAAGACTTATGAAAAGACCTGATGGGCATCAAGTTAATTCTGTTCCTATAGAAGATGCTATTAATACTTTTGATGAAGTAAAAGACTGTGCCGTAGTAGGTATTAAGAATGCTTATCGTGATGAAGGAGTTATTCCAACGGCATTTATTGAATTAAAAGATAAATCAGTAGGTAAAGATATATTTAAAGAGATTGTGTATAGGACAAGAGAAATGTTACCTGGAGAACGTGATATGGCACTTGCTTATACTTTAGTAGATCATATACCTTATACTATAAATGGAAAAGTTGATTTTTCAACTTTAGAAAAGGTTAAGTTTGAAGATATTGATTATCAAATAGTTGATGATCCAATATTTGATGGTTATTTTATAAAGGGTGAACAATTAGAGAAACTTAACTTTACAAGACCAAAAACATTAATTAGAAAAAAGTAATTGATTAACCAATATTTATTTGATAAGATATTATTGTTAAAGAAAGTAGAGGTGACCAACCATGAATATATTCAGTTTACATATAGTTAACATGGGGGGGGGTGGTCATTATATGGCTAAACAGTAAAAACTACTTTCTTTTATTGTGTTTAAAGATAGGCCTAGTGTTATAGGCTTATCTTTTTTATGTGTAGAAAGATAATAGGAGGGAGTATACAAATGAATAAGAATAAAATAAACAGTATTATAACTATTAGTTTTTCTATATTTCTATTACTAATAGTAGTAGGTATCAGCTATGCAGCATACAACTATAGTGGAGTAGGTCAAAAGGCAAATACTATTACAACAGGAGCAATCAGTATGACCTATACGGAATCTACTAATTCTATAGCATTAAGCAATGCACTACCTACTACTGATGCAACAGGAAAGAAAAGAAAAAATACTGGTGAATACTTTGATTTTACTGTTAAATCATCTATAAAAGGTAATACTGATATTAACTATGAAATAGCAGC
>RKAV01000028.1 GCA_014846175.1 bacterium
AATTTTAAAAGTGCTTGTACTAAAAAATTAATATTTATAACATTCCTTTTTATATCAATTTTAAAAAATGAAATATATAAGACTGCTGTAATGTTAAAAGAAGCAGCTTTAAATTCTAATAAAGATAAACTTAATCTAAAGAAGTCATTAGAAGATATTTCTCATCAATTAAAAACACCTCTTACTAGTATATTAGTGTTATTAGATAATCTTATTGATGAACCAGATATGGATTCTAGTATTAGAAATGATTTTATTATTGATATAAAAAGGAATGTTATAAATATTAATTTTTTAGTACAAGCACTTTTAAAATTATCTAAGTTTGATGCTAATACTGTACACTTTATAAAAAAAGAAAATGATTTAGAAATGATTGTTAAGGAAGCAATTAAGAATGTTTCTACTTTATGTGATTTAAGAAATATAAATATAAAATTAAATACTTTAGAAAATGCTAAAGTAGAGTGTGATGCTAAATGGCAAATAGAAGCAATAACTAATATAATAAAAAATGCTATAGAACATTCAAAAGATAATTCAAGTATAATAATAAATATAGATAATAATAGAGTTTATTCTAAGATTGAAGTGATTGATTTTGGTGATGGAATATCTAAAAGAGATATTAAGCATATTTTTGAAAGATTTTATAAGGGTGCAAACGCTACATCTAATAGTATAGGAATTGGTCTTGCTTTAGCAAAAACTATTATAGAAGAAGATAAGGGAACTATAGCAGTAGAATCAAATGAATCTAATACTAAATTTACTATTAAATACTTTAAACTTACATTTGAATAAGTGAATTAAATAAAGATTATGATTTATTTCTGAAATCTAAAAAAGGTTAAGACTTTTTTTGATAAATTTGGTAAACTATTAGTAGTTAAGAGGTGTTAGAATGAGCATGTTTACTTTAATGAATAAAAATAAAAAAGTATTTGATTTTGAATAAAACTTTTGTTGAATATGAAAAAAACTGATTAATTTAGTTAAGAATGTTGATTGGCTTGATAATGAAAGAATTGAAAAGATAGTAGAACAAGTAAAGTTAAGAATAGAGTATGTTAGTAATTTAAAATATAAGGAGGAAAAGAAATGGAAATAAGTAAAATAAAAAAGGCTTTAATTGAACAAAAAAATATTGGGTTATCAGGTAATTTATATCATAAGACACAACTTGACTTTGCCTATAATACAAATCATATAGAAGGGTCTACCATAACACCAGATGAAACTGCTAGTATTTATGATACGGGTACAATTTTAACAAGTAAAGATAAAGTTATTGTATTAAAAGATGCTACTGAAACTAAAAATCATTTTACATTATTTAAATATATGCTAGATACTATTGATGATAAATTATCTATAGATATGATAAAGAAATTTCATTTTATATTAAAAGATGGTACTTTAACAGATAGTGAAAAAGAATGGTTTAATGTAGGGGAGTATAAAAAGAAAAATAATTTTGTTGGTAATATTACAACATCAAGTCATGATAATGTAGCAGATGATATGAAAAACTTATTAGATTGGTATAATAAGATTCCTAATAAAACAATAGAGGATATTATTGAATTTCATGTTCGATTTGAGAAAATTCATCCATTTCAAGATGGTAATGGACGCGTTGGCAGAATGATAATGTTTAGAGAGTGTTTGTATAATGATATTATGCCTTTTTACATAGAAGATAGAAATAAAGATTTTTATATAAGAGGTATAAAGGAATATCAAACAAATAATGAAAAGGGATATTTAATTGATACTTGTTTAAACAGTCAAGATAACTATGAGAGAATGGTAAAATACTTTTTAGAAGATAATTCTGACTAAGAGAAAAAAATGATAGACTATAAAAATACTATTGATTTAGTTAAGAGAGAAATAGAAAGTGAAGACAGCTAATGTCTTTTTTCATATATAGCATTAAATTAATTTTAATTTTAGTCTTTCTTTGCTATAATATAGTAGAAATGTGGTGATTAAACTTGAATATATATAATTTAACAAAAGAAGAAATGGTTAGTTATGTTCTAGATAAAGGATATAAGAAGTTTTATGGGGAAGAACTATTTACTTGGTTATATCAAAAAAGAATTACTAATTTAGATGAAATGACTAATCTAAAAAAAGAATTTAGAGAAATGATAAGTGAAGACTTTGTCTTTGGAACAGTTAAACTAACAGTAGTAGAAAAAGATAAGGATGTAGAAAAATACTTATTTACCTTAAAGGATAATGAACATATAGAAGCAGTATTAATGAAACATGATTATGGCTTATCATTATGTATTTCTTCCCAAGTAGGGTGCAATATGGGATGTAAGTTTTGTGAGTCAGGTAGAAGAAAGAAACAGAGAAACTTAACCACTGGTGAAATGGTTGAACAAATACTTTTAATAGAAGATAACTGTGGTATGCGAATTAGTCATGTAGTAGTAATGGGAATCGGAGAACCATTTGATAATTATGATAACCTATGCAACATGATAAAAATTATTAATGACCCGAAAGGACTTGCTATTGGAGCTCGCCATATAACAGTATCAACTTGTGGTATAGTACCTAAGATTAAAGAATTTGCTGACTTTCCTTATCAAGTAAATCTTGCCATCTCTCTTCATGCACCAAATGATAAACTAAGAAAAGAAATAATGCCGATTGCAAAAGCATATTCTCTTAGTGAGTTGATGGATGCTCTTAACTACTATATTAAAAAGACTAATAGAAGAGTAACTTTTGAATATATATTACTAAAAGATGTAAATGATAGTGAAGAAAATGCTAAAGAATTAACTAAATTAATAAAAGGAATGAATGCCTATGTTAATTTAATACCGTATAATGCGACAGAACATTTACAATTTAGTAGATCAAATACTTTAAATATTGCTAAATTTTATGATATACTTAAAAAGAATAATATTTGTGTTACCATAAGACGGGAGTTTGGTTCAAAAATTAGTGCCGCTTGTGGCCAATTAAGAAGCAAGAAGGAGGAATTATGAAGACATTTTGTTTAACAGATCCTGGTAAGGTAAGAGACCATAACGAAGATAGCGTTTTAATAATAAATAAAAAGTCAGGAGATGTTTTGTTAGCCATAGCTGATGGAATGGGAGGACATTCTGCTGGCGAAGTAGCTAGTAATATTGCTATTAGTTACTTAGGAAATCATTTTCAAGAAAGCTTTGAGCATAAAGAAAAACTAGAAGCTGCCTCTTGGTTAAGAGATAGTGTTGATGAAATTAATAGATTAATTTTTGAACATGAAAAAACTCATCCAGAAAGTAGAGGAATGGGAACAACATTAGTAGCAGCTATAGTAACAAAAGATTATATTTTATTTGGTAATATTGGTGATTCATCAGGCTTTGTTATGAAAGATGGAAAACTTCATAAAGTTACTTATGATCACACCTTAGTAAATCTATTAGTATCAGCTGGAGAATTAACGGAAGAAGAAGCAAAAGATCATCCTAAAAAAAATGTACTTATGAAAGCACTTGGTGCCAATGAAAAAGTTGAAATTGATATTTTCGACTGTGATATGAATATAGATGAAATACTACTATCAAGTGATGGACTAACTAATATGTTAGAACCTAAACAAATAGAAGCAGTCCTATTAGAAAATATTGATATAGAAGATAAAGTTATTAAACTAATAAGAAAGGCTAATAATCGTGGAGGAACAGATAATATTTCTGTTGCATACATGCAATTAGACGAAGAGGGTGAAGAAAAGTGATAACAAAGGGGCAAAAAATAAATAATCGTTATGAAATAATTCGCACTATTGGTGAAGGTGGAATGGCGAATGTTTATCTTGGGTATGATACTATACTAGATCGTAATGTAGCAATAAAAGTATTAAGAGGAGATTTATCAAGTGATGAGAAGTTTGTAAGAAGATTCCAAAGAGAAGCTTTATCAGCATCTAGTCTTTCCCATCCTAACATAGTAGAAGTTTATGATGTTGGAGAAGATAATGGACTATACTATATAGTAATGGAATATATTGATGGTAAAACATTAAAACAACTTCTTAAGAAAAGAGGAAGTCTAACTCTTAGTGAAGCCATTGATATTATGTTACAAATAACTGATGGTATGGCACATGCTCATGATAGTTATATTGTACATAGAGATTTAAAACCACAAAATATCATGATTAAAGACGATGGACAAATCAAAATAACTGACTTTGGTATAGCAATGGCACTTAACGCTACGCAACTTACCCAAACTAATTCCGTAATGGGAAGCGTTCATTATCTACCACCAGAACAAGCAGCAGGAAAAGGTTGTACTATTCAAAGTGATATTTATTCCATGGGAATTATATTTTATGAACTTTTAACAGGAGAATTACCATTTAAAGGTGATAGCGCAGTAGAAATAGCTTTAAAACAAATGAAAGAACCATTGCCTGATGTACATAAAATGAATAAAGATATTCCTCAAAGTATAGAAAATATCATCTTAAAAGCAACAGCAAAGAATCCTAAGAATCGCTATCAAAATGTCAGAGAAATGTATCAAGACTTATTAACAGCACTAAATGATGATAGAATGAATGAGGAACCTTACGTATATCCTTATAAAGAACATGAAACAGAAGATGCTACTAAAGTTATGAAACCAATAGATGAAGGGGAACCAATTGCTACACCGATAGTAGATGAAACTGAGAAAAAAACCAATAAATGGATTAAGATTCTAGCTGGAGTACTTTCTGGTATTGCTCTTATTTGCTTAACTATCTTCTTTATCATACCAGCTGTTACTACTGAGCCAGATGTTATAGTACCGGATGTAAGTAATTTAACTGTAGGAAAAGCAGAAAGAAAACTTCAAGATAAAGGATTTGAAGTAGCAACTAAGATAAAAGAAGTATCAAGTGATAAAATAAAAGAAGGAAAAATAGTAAAGACAGATCCCGAAGCAGGTAGAAGTATTAAAAAAGGAACAACTGTTACTTTATATCGTTCTAAAGGAGAAGATAAATACACCGTAAAAGATTATACTGGTCAAAACTATATAGCAGTTCAAACCGAACTCGAATCTCTTCATGGCATTGATGTTACTATTGAGAAAAAAGATGTTGATACCTCTCGTGAATATGATGAACAAGAAATAGTTGGACAAAGCGTTAAGAAAGGTGAAAAACTTGCTAAAGGAGATAGTATAACACTTTATATTCCAAATATTACCGAAGTTTATCCAGATATGCAATCTGATGGTTGGTCCAAAGAAGATGCTGAAGCATTTGCTACTAAGTATAGTTTAAATATAACTTTCCAAGAAGAAGAAACAACAGCTTATGACGAAGGAAAAGTAATTAGACAAAGTAGAGCAGCTGGTAGTCCAATTATAAAAAATGCTAATATAACAGTAACAATTGCTAAGGAACCAAAAGAAACTATCACTAAAGATGATACTACTAATAATAAAAATAATACTAATAAAGATAATATTAATCAATCATCTAGTACTAATAGTCAAACTACTAAACCACAAACAGGACAAAGTTCTACTAGCACTACCACTAAAACACCATAAGGGGGAATTTTCTTAATGAAACAAGGACAAATAATAACATTACAAAAAAATAAGTACATTGTTAAAAATGATGATTTAAAAGTTTCTTGCGTAATAAGAGGGAAAATTCATAAACAACAACTTCTTCCACGTGTGGGAGATTTTGTTTTGTTTGATGAAGATAAACAAGTTATTGAAAAAGTATTACCAAGAAAAAATAGTTTTCTAAGACCTCTAGTAAGTAATATAGATCAAGCTATAATTGTAACTAGTGTAAAAGAACCGGACTTTTCCTTATCACTACTTGATAGACTCTTAACTTTAATGGAGTTACATAAAGTAGAAGGAATTATCTGCCTTACTAAATTGGATTTAATAACTAAAGAAGAAAAAGAATCTATCTTTAAGACAATGACTTACTATAAAGAATTAAACTATAAAGTGGTAATTAATACGGAGTTAGAAGAAATAAAAAATCTATTAAAAAATAAAACAAGTGTCTTTATTGGACAAACAGGAGCAGGTAAGTCAACTCTTTTAAATAAATTATCACCAGAGTGGAATTTAAAAACAGGAGAAATATCTAAAGCTTTAGGTAGGGGAAAACATACAACTAGAACAGTAGAATTATATGACTTTCTAAATGGACAAGTGTTAGATACTCCAGGTTTTTCAGCACTTAACTTTGAAGGATTTACTAAAGAAGAGATAAAAGACTCATTTAGAGAATTTACTAACTATCCTTGTCCTTTTAAAGATTGCTCACATACAAAAGAAAAAGAATGTGAGATAAAACACCAAGTTAGTTTAGGTAATATATTAGAAAGTAGATATAATGCTTATTTACAATACTTAAAGGAGGTAAGTAAATGTTAGTTAGTGCATCATTTTTAAGTAGTAAAGATATACCAAAGTTTTTAACTAAACTTAACGATACCGATATTAATTATATTCATGTAGATGTAATGGATGGAGCTTATGTCAAGAATAAGACTATGCCCTTTAGAGAAATGAAACATATTAGTGATTATACTAGTAAAAGACTAGATGTTCACTTGATGGTTAAAAATCCTCTTAAATATATAGATGAATATGCCTTATTAAATACAGAATATATTACTATTCATAAAGATATAGATGATGATTTATTAAAATGTTTAAAAGAGATAAAAAGTTACTATATAAAAGCTGGTATTGCTCTAAAAAGCGAAGATGAGATAAAAGATATAATTCCCTATCTTCCATATATTGACTTAATATTAGTAATGTCAGTAACACCAGGAGCAGGTGGACAAGAATTTATGGAAGAAAGTATTGATAAACTAAAAGAATTAAAAATATTACAAGAAGAATATAAAGGAAAATTTTCTTTTCTTATTAATGTAGATGGAGGTATAAATAATAATACTATTGTAAAAGTAAAAGATTATACAGATATGGTAGTAAGTGGAAGTTATCTTACTAATTCTAATAATTTACAAGATGCAATTGATACTTTACGATAATAAAAAAATAGTTTATAATTAAAGAGAATAGGAGGGCTATAGAATGAATAATGAAAATAATAATAATCAAGTAAATAACCAGGATACACTTCCTAATATTACAGTTAATAACGATACTAATAATATACCTTTAGATGATACTAGTGTTACACAACCAGTACCAGAACAAGCACCTTCTAACCAAGTAACACCACCACCTGTGCAAACACCTAAGGTAATTAAAGTAGAAAATGTGAAAGAAGTTATAAAGGAAGTACCACAAAAAGATAATAAGAACAAAGAAGAAAAAACAAATACTAATCAAACACCACCCCCAACTAATGAAGTAGTTGTTAAAGAAAAAGGTGGTTTCTTTGGAAGATTTATCTTGTTCTTATTTATTATGTTCTTATTTGCTTTTGTATACTATCTACCACAAATAAGTGAGTATGTAGAAAACTATAAGAAAGAAAAAAGTGGTGTAGAAGATGGTTCTATGCGAAGTGGAACAATGACTTGTACATTTACTAAAGATAATAAAGATAATTTAAGTACTATTTATGAAACAACCTTTAGTTATACAAAAAACAAATTAAAGAAAACAGAACAAATAACTTCTTATAAATTAAAAGATGATGCTACTAGTACTACTACATTAGATGATTCTTTAAAAGAGTGTGAAAATTTAAAAGGAGCTTTAACCAATGTAGATGGTGTAGATATATCATGTGCTAAAACAGCTGTTTTACAAAAGACTACCCAAATTATAGATTATACAAAGTTTGATCTTAATAACTTCACTACTAACATAGCTGAATATCAAGGATTTTATCCAGAATACCAGTTAGATCAAAGTATAGCAGCTATTAAGAAAAATTTAGAAGAAGCAGGTTATAGTTGTCAGTCTAGGGATTATGATGGTTAATTATTAAAAGAGATGATATCAACATTTATCATCTTTTTTTACATTAATTTTCTTTAATAGATAGTTAATTAATAAAAAAATAAGTAAAATTATTATAGGAAGTTTTAGCTTTTTTATAAATCTATCTAATATAATCCAATTATTACCTAAAGCATAACCTACATAAACAAAGGCAAAAGTCCAAGGTATAGAACCTAAGGTAGTATATAAAATAAATCCTTTAAAATTAACCTTACTAATACCCATAGGTAAAGAGATAAGTGTTCTAACAATTGGAAAATTCCTTGCGACAAAAGCAGCTAGAAGTCCATACTTTTCAAACCAAATATCACACTTTTCTATATCTTCTTCCTTCATAAAAAAATATCTACCATACTTCTTTACAAAACTTCTTCCACCAAAATAACCAATTAAATAAATAATAATAGCACAAAAGACACTACCAAGTAGTCCAACTAGAAAAGCCATCCAGAAAGAAAATATACCCCTTCCAGCTAGAATCCCTCCAGTAGCTAGTATCACTTCACTAGGAATAATTATAATAACTGCTTCTAAAACCATTCCAAGAAACATCCCTAAATAACCAAAATTAGTCATTAAAAAAGTAACATAATTATCCATCTTCTCACCTTGTTAAAGTATATGATTATAAAATATTGTCTATTAAAAATAGTTGCTAATAAACTATATTATTTATATAATCAAGATAGGTGAAATTTATGAAAAAAACAATTATTATTATCAGTTTATTACTATTAGGAGTAAGTTTAATTTTAATTGGTGGAGCTTATCAAAATAAATTAGAAGTAGAAAGAAAAGATAAATTAGCAAAAGAAAAAGCTTTACTAGAAAATGAAACTAAAAAGAAGATAAAAGAAGCATACCATGAAACTATTATTATTAGTAAAGAAACAAATTTATATAAATTGGAAAATAAAAAATATATAAAGAGTGGAAAAGTTTTTAAAGATACAATTTTTAATTTAGAAGATAATGATAATTTAGATGGATATTATAAAATAAAGAATAGTGATTATTATCTTTATTATAAAGATTTTATCAAAGCAACTAATACTAATGATAATAGATATTCCAATTATATTTATTTTCCTAAGGAAGTTACAACTAAAAGAAATAGTAAGTTTTATAATAGTAGTGGGGTAGAAATATTTACTTTAAAGGATGAAATTAAATTACAGGTATTAGAGAATCTAACTGATTCTTATGGGGTAGTATTGTTTGATAGATTAGCTTTTATTAAAAAAGATGATATATCTTCAGTTAATGAGTTAGAAGATACTATGGAAGTAGCAGAGAAAGTACCAGTTTTGAATTATCATTTTATTTACTTAGAAGGGGAAAGTTGTGATGAAATGATATGTCATCCAGAAAGTCAAATAAATGAACAATTTGCTTATCTTTCTCTTAATAAAGTATTTACACTTACAACTAAAGAATTAGGACAGTTTATAAAAGGAGAAATAAGACTTCCTAAAAAATCTATATTACTTACTATAGATGATGGGGCAAGAGCAGAGAAGTTTATTCCTTTTTTAGAAAAATATAAAATAAATGCTGCTTTGTTCTTAGTATCTTCTTGGTATCCTAAAGAGACTTTTACTTCTAACTATTTAGAACTTGCTAGTCATACCCATGATATGCATACTAATGGAGTTTGTCCAATGGGACAAGGTGGAGGAATAAGATGTTTAAGTGAAGATATGATACAAGCAGATTTAAAAGCTAGTAGAGAAACACTTAATAATACGGAATCTTTCTGTTATCCTTTTTATGAGTATAATGACTATGCTATAGAACAGGTTAAAAAAGCTGGCTTTAAACTTGCTTTTATTGGTGGTAATAAGATGGTTACTAAAGATACTAATCCATATTTAATTCCAAGATATGTTATTTATAAGAATACATCAATAAACTATTTAAAGAAGTTATTAGGTTAAACTATCCCAAATCTTTGTAATAAACTAGAAAATAGTCTTATTACAAAAAGAGTAATCGTATGATTACTCTTTAATAATATCCTTTAAAGAACTTTTATATTCAGATATTTTTTCTTTATACTCTTCAATCTTATCTTTTAATTCTTGATTTTCAACTGTTAATTTATCATTTTTATCTTCTAATTCTTGAATACTTTTTTCATAACTCTCAATCATTTTATAATCTTCATTTTCTTCATCTTCTAATTGCTTTACTTTAGATTTTAAATTTTCAATATTGTTACTACTACCATAAATAGTAACACTATAATCATAAAGCTTACTATAATTGTAAAGTTTCTTTTGAGCTAAATTAGTTATAACTAAATTTTTTATTTTCTTAAAATTACTCTTATCAGTATGTGTTATAAAAAAGTTATTGTTATCAGGAGAAAAAGTTACTTTACTAAAATCACTATAATACCTAATTTCAATTTTAAAATTATCACCAAGTGTATCATCAACTTGATAAGTTGGATTATAATAGATAAGATAATTCAAATTGTCAGTAGCACTTATTGTTTTAATTAATACATCTTCTTTAATAGAATCAGGTGTGCTATCTTTATAAGTAGTATTAGTAATATCAACAAGTAATAATCCAAAAGAAAGACCAAGTCCTGCGATTGATATAATGAAACTAATCATTAGTCTTTTAAATGCTAGTTGTCTATTAAAAATGAACTCTAAAACCACTTCTAAAACTACTAGACACAATAAAATAGAAAAGATAAGTCCAAAAGTAATACTACTATAGAATATACCCTTTATTATTAATAAGAAATTTAAAAGGAAAGCTGTACATAAGAAAAAGAAAAATATTAAGATAGGGAATGTTAGACAGATAATAATAAACTTAATAAAACCAATAATTATTTTCCCTAAAATACTAAAAAATACATTTGAAGAATTCTTATCATAAGTAACTATTTTTTCTTCTTTATTATCTATACATTGGATTTTTACATCTCTAATAACTGTTTTATCTAGATAAATAATTTTAAATAGATAGATAAATAAAAATATAAAGATAAATAAGTAAGAAGATTCAAATATTAGATGAAATATTTCTTTAATTATATTTGCTATTTCTCCATTACCTATATGCGAAATAACACTTCTAATATTACTTTCTAAAAGTATAAAGGGTATTTTTAATAGTAGAAGTAGAGTAAAGATTATACTCATTATAAATATACATTTAATAATATCTTTAAAAGACATAACTCTAAACATTTGATAAGTTTTATTAATTAATTCTAAAAAATTATCAATGAAGTTATCAAAGTTTAGTTTTTTCTTATTTTCAAGTCCAATCTCTTTTATATCATCATTAGTTAACTCTTCTAAACTACATTTGAATATTTTGCAAAGAGAAAGTAGTTTATCCATTTCTGGATAGGTAATACCACTTTCCCATTTAGAAACAGATTGTCTTGTAACATCAAGCATATTAGCAAGTTCTTCTTGTGAAAGATTATTTTTCTTTCTTAACATTTGGAGTTTTTCGTTAAAACTCATTTTTATCACCTCGAAACAATTTTATTATAGAACGCCAGTTGCTTTCTACCAACTATAAGTTGTTTTTTGTAAATTTTTGGTTGCATTTATATTTTATCAATAAAAAAACTCCTATTGTAGAGTTTTTTGCTTAACTTTTGGATTAGTTCTTCTATCTAAATCATACATTGCGTTTTCAACTGTTGCTATAGTATAAATTTCATTTCTAATGATTCGTTCGTAATTTTTATCAAAGTTATCAGTATATTCTTTAAATGTATCTTGTAATACTTGCTTTTTTTTCTCATTACCAAATATATTATTCCAATATTCTAATTTTAATTGTTCTGTTGGTTTAATAAAATTTATTTCACTTCCAGCAATAACTAACGAAAAATCTGTACGAGATTTTTTATTATTATCTTTTGATAACTTGTAATCATTAAAAATACTCTCATAAGTACTTTTTTCTAAATCTTCAGAAAACTGTATAGAAAACATTTGATTAGTTACTAATTCCATTGCTTTGTTATCTCCTAGATATTTAAATAATAAAAATTCTATATCTTGATAAAATAAACCATTTTTAGATTTGTTGTAAGTATTTAAATCAATATATGGTGATGTTCCTATATTTTCAGTATTGAAATATAAACCATATAAAGAATTAAAAATTACTCGCTTATCTTTTTCAAGAAGCAAATCATCAACGTCATTAAATAAGCTTTCTTTAAAATCAATTATAAAATAATCACCATCTTCTATTTCTGTTCCATCAGTATATAGAAATTTTTTAGCCTTTTCATAATCTTTTTTGACCATTTAAAATTCTCCTCTCACGTTGTTACATATTATATAGCTGTATTATTTAATAGTCAAGCTTTTTAACTTTTACTTCTCTTCTTTTATCAAAATCACGTAACATATTATCTACTGATGCAATGTTATAAATATCATTAGTAACTATATCTTGATACTTTTTTTTAAATTCTTTGTCATTTTCTACAAATTTTTTTGTAAGATGCATTGCCAATTCTAGACCATGTTTTTCAATTAACTCGGCATACTCAAGTTTAATATTGTCATCTAATTTATATATAAAATCATCATGACTTATTGACAGTATCGTTAAATTATTAGCAATCCTTTTATATTCTTCGCTATTTTCAAAAATACCAGCATTCGTAAAACTTGATGAATTTTCATCACTTATGATTACTTCTCTTTTTGTTAAAACTTCAATAGCTTTATTATCTCCTATATACTTAAATATAAGCAAAATACCTGATTGTTTGCTTTCTCTATAAAGTCTAGTAAAATAATCTTCTTTAAAGGTAATTGTATTAGTAGTTAACTTTCTATAGGTCTCATTAATTTTTAAATTAACTAACCGATTAGAACTGCCATCATATGGCCCTATAATTGTTGCAAAAAATTCTCCTTCTTTTACTGGCATACTTATTTTATCTTTTTCCATTATAATTCTCCTTTATTTTTTCTTTATTAATTTTTTTGTTTCTGCTTCATTTCCTAAATCATACATAATATTTTCTACATATGCTAGGGGGAAGATATCAGTTTCAACTATTGTTTTAAAGTTTTTCTGAAAATTGTTTTTAGTCTCTTGAAATTCCTTTTTTAGTTCCTTTTCTATTTGTGGTTCATACTTAGTAACTAATTCAAAGTAATCTGTTTTAAGGTCTTTATCAGGTTTTAAAAGTTTAACCTTATCAGTAGAAAAAACAATTAAAGAATTAACCATATATTCAAATCTAACACTATCTTCCAAAATACTTGTGTTACTAATTGGCACACAATATTCGTATTCACTACTAGGAATTATTTTCATTTCTCTTTTACTTATCGCTTCAATCACTTTGTTGTTGTCTAAATATTTAAATAGCAAAGGTATTCTTGTTCCTAGTAATGCATTTATTGAATAATCTTCTTTCAATTTAATTTTACTAGCAGTAATTTCTCTACTATTAGTATTTAGTTCCAACTTTAATAATGGAGTGTGATAAATATTATCTTTGAATTGATCATTTCCTACAATTACAAAAAAGCAATCTCCAGTCTTTAATGGTGTACCATCATCATATTTTAATTTTTCCATTATTCTTCTCCTTCTTTTTCAACTATTATATAATAAAATATGCTAAAAATAAACATATAAGTTTACATCACTTTACATTAAAAATAATAAAATGTAAAAAAATGTCTTGCAAAGAAAACGTAAACCTATTTACAAAAAAAAGGAAACTAGGTATTATAATAATAAGCAGTGGAGTAAAGTGGTGTAAGAATTTCTCTTTTACCTTTAGTTTAGGCATGCCACTTGCTATCTAAATATTTCATCTATATCCATGGAAAGGACTGTTTGAAATGAAAGAAATACATAAGAGCGTTTTACTACAAGAAACAGTAGATTCTCTTTCTTTAAAAGAAGAAGATATAGTCGTTGATATGACTTTAGGATTTGCAGGACATAGTAGTGAAATATTAAAAAGAATAAAAAGAGGTTACCTATTCGCCTTTGATCAAGATAGTGAAGTTTTTACCTATAGTAGAAATCGTCTTAATGCTATAGGTAATAACTTTGAATTGATTCATGCTAATTTTAGTGACGCTAAAAAAGAACTTTTAAAAAGAAATATTACTAAAGTAGATGCTATAATATATGATCTTGGAGTGTCAAGCTATCAGTTAGATAATAAAGAACGAGGCTTTAGTTATAATAATGACGCTACTCTTGATATGCGTATGAATAGAGATAATCCATTAACAGCAAAAATAGTAGTTAATACCTATAGTGAAGATGAACTTACAAGAATATTTAAACTATATGGAGAAAGTAAATTTGCAAGAAGTATTGCTAGAAATATAGTTAATAAAAGACGCGAAAAAGAAATAAATACTACTTTAGAACTTGTATCAATAATAAAAGAAGCTGTACCAATGAAAGAAAGAATCAAGAAACATCCAGCTAAACAAATATTTCAAGCAATTAGAATAGAAGTTAATAAAGAATTAGATGTTTTAATATCATCATTAAAAGACTCTTTAGATTTACTTAATGTAGGAGGAAGATTAGCAGTTATAACTTTTCATTCCTTAGAAGATAAAATAGTAAAAGATACTTTTAGAAAAGTAAGTGAAGTAGATTATCTTAGTAAAGGTCTTCCTAATATACCAGAAGATAAACTACCTGACTTTAAAATAATAACAAAGAAAGGAATAGTACCAACTTCAAAAGAAGAAGAAGAAAATCATAGATCACATAGTGCTAGACTTAGAGTGATAGAAAGAATAAAATAGAAGGGACTTGATTTATATGGCAAAGAAAAAAGTTAAAAAAAGAATCAAGATGAGTAAATTTGAACGCTTACTATATATCTTTGCTATTACTTTACTAGTAACTCTACCTATAACAATTGTTTTTTCTAAAGCTACGTTATCACAAGTTAATTTTGAAGTAGAAAAACAAAAAAAATTAATAGAAGCTCAGAATAAAACTAATGAAAGTTTATCTATGAAAATAAATGAATTAGCATCACTTGATAAAATACAAGAAGTTGCCAAAAGCGAAGGATTAAGTTATAATAACAATAATATAAAGAATGTTGAAGATGAGAAATAGGTGGTGTAATTATGCGAAAAAAGAAACCTAGAAATACTGTTAAACTAAGTAAGTTATTTATGATAGGTTCTCTTTTTTTGTTTGTTTTAATGATTGCAAGAGTAATACAACTAGGTTTATCTAAAGATGTTGATGGTGTTAATTTACAGGCATTAGCTAGTAAAAGAACTACTAAAACTGTTACTATAAAAGCAAAAAGAGGTAATATTTATACTAGTGATAATGAAGTATTAGCACAAAATGTTTCTTCTTATAAATTAATTGCTTATTTAGATTCTAAAAGAACTACTAATAAAAATAAACCTCAACATGTAGTAGATAAAGATTTAACGGCTGAAAAATTAGCTCCTATTCTAGGAATTAGTAAAGAAGAAATACTAACTTATTTAAATAAAAAGAATGTTTATCAAACAGAATTTGGTAGTAAAGGAAAAGGATTAACAGAATTAACTAAAGAGAAAATAGAAGCTTTGAATCTACCAGGGTTAGACTTTGAAGAAAGCTTTAAAAGATATTATCCTAAAGGGGATTTCTTATCTTATATGATAGGTTATGCTAAAGAAGATGATGATACAGGTACTATTAAAGGAGAAATGGGATTAGAGAAATACTATGATAAGACTTTATCAGGAACTGATGGTTATACTACTTATCAGAAAGACTTAAGAGGTTATAAAATAGCTGGGACAAAAGAAGTTAGTAAGAAAGCTTCAGATGGTAAAAATAT
>RKAV01000016.1 GCA_014846175.1 bacterium
ACTCATCTTTTTATCATAAAATTATGAATATAACAATTACTAAAAAATTATTTTGCTTTTTCTTTGAATGTATAGTAAAATTAAGAAAGTTTGGGAGTGATTATATGTTACAAGTAAATAATGTTAGTTTAAGATTTGGTAAAAGAACTTTGTTTGAAAATGTTAATTTAAAGTTTGTAGATGGAGCATGTTATGGATTAATAGGTGCTAATGGAGCAGGGAAGAGTACATTTCTAAAACTATTAACAGGAGAGTTAGAAACTACTAGTGGTGATATTAGTACAGGAAAAAATGAAAGAATATCTGTTTTAAAACAAGACCACTATCAGTATGACGATGTACGTGTTTTAGATGTAGTTATTATGGGAAATGATAAACTATATAAAATAATGAAAGAAAAAGAAGAATTATATTCTCATACTGAGTTTACTGAAGAAGATGGTTATCGTTTAGCAGACTTAGAAGCTGAGTTTTTAGATATGGATGGTTGGAATGCTGAAAATGATGCAGCTATTCTATTAAATAATCTAGGTATAAAAGATGAATATTATGATAAAAAGATGAGTGAAATACCTGTTAAGTTAAGGGTAAAAGTATTACTTGCTTCGGCACTTTTTGGTAATCCTGATATCCTATTATTAGATGAACCTACCAATAGTTTAGATTTAGATGCTATTAACTGGTTAGAAGAATTTTTGATAAACTTTCCTAATACAGTAATAGTAGTAAGTCATGATAGATATTTCCTAAATAAAGTATGTACCCATATAGTAGATATAGATTTTGGTAAGATGAAAATGTATATTGGTAACTATGATTTTTGGTATCAATCTAGTGAATTAGCTCTTAAGCAAATGAAAGAATCTAATAAGAAAAAAGAAGAAAAAATTAAAGAATTACAAGACTTTATTGCAAGATTTTCTGCTAATGCATCTAAGAGTAAACAAGCAACATCAAGAAAAAAGATGCTTGAGAAAATTGAACTTGATGAGATTGTACCTTCCTCTAGAAAGTATCCTTTTATTGAATTTAAAATTACTAAACAAGTAGGTAAAGAAATATTAAAAGTAGAGAACTTAATTAAAGAAGTAGATGGTGTAAAAGTTTTAAATAAGATATCATTTACTGTTTTAAAAGGTGATAAGATTGCTATTGTATCTAATAATGATTTAGCTAAGACAACACTATTTAATATTCTAGCAGGAGTAGAAAAGTTTGATAAAGGACAAGTATTATTTGGAAAGACTATTTCTCCAGCTTATCTTCCTCAAGATAATAGTTCTTATTTTGAAAAAGATGAGAGTATTCTTGACTGGATTAAACAATATAAAAAAGTAGATGATGATACTGAATTAAGAGGTTTCTTAGGTAGAATGTTATTTTCTAAAGAAGATGTATTTAAAAAAGTAAATGTATTATCTGGTGGAGAAAAAGCAAGATGTATGCTTAGTAAAATGATGTTGGAAGAACCAAACTTCTTAATATTAGATGAACCAACTAACCATTTAGATCTAGAAAGTATTACTTCCTTAAATAAAGGATTAGAAAACTTTGCTGGAGAATTAATATTAACTTCACGCGATCATGAATTAAATCAAACAGTATGTAATAGAATTATTGAAATTAAAGATGATGGTAGTATAGTTGATAGAAGATTAACTTTTGATGAATATTTTAACCAGTAGTTTACGTTAAAAGACAATTATAATTAGACAAAAAGTTGTCTTTTTTTTATGTGTAGATTATTATTAAATTAGGAGATGAAAATATGGAAAAGAAAAATAATGGAATTGTTATCGCTCTTATAGTAGTAATCGTTTTATTGCTAAGTTATATTATAGGCTATATAAGCTTTTTTAAGGTTACTAATAAGAATGAAACAGTATCTAGTGATAAGGAAAGAGTTGACTCAGATAGTAAAAATACCTCAATTAAAGAAGAGACATTAGATGTTAATAGTAGTTTAGTACAAGGATTATATAATAAAGTAGTGCTAACAGGAGATTCTTTTTATAAATACTGGTTTTATAATAATTCTAATAATTATCAAGTAAGTAATGCTAGTGAATCTAGTAAACTAGCTTTAGTTTATCATAACTTAAAGAAGTCTGATTTTACTCCTATTCAAAATGCAACAGGTATTCAAAAAAATATTACTTTAAACAATAATAACTATACATTACAAGAAGGTAGTTCTACTGGATTTATTCCATATGAAAGAGTAGAACAAACTTATAAAGAATTGTTTGGTAGTAGTGGTACACTTAATAAAAGTGAACCTATGCGTGTAGGACCTTATGTAACAGAATACTATGTCTATGATGAAAGTGCTAATGGTTATGTAGATTACTTAACAGTTGGTGGAGGAGCTACTGGTAGTTTTTATCATGGAGAAGTTACTAAAGCAGTTAGAACAGGCGATACTATTGTAATAACTGAGAAAGCAGATTTTTCAGAAAATGATGATGGTGTTGGAAAAATAACTTCTACAGAAAATTATGAATATACTTTTAAATTATCAGGTGATACATATTCATTTGTATCAAGAATAAAATTATAGAATTTATTGTATTAGTAAAAACTAAAAGGAATAACTGATTTTTCGGTTCTTTGAAATTTAGTGAGAAAGAGGCATTGTTTTCTTTCCACTTTTTTTGTGTCATAATGCCTAGTAAGTTATACAAGATTTATTATGATAAATGATGATTTAAAGATAGGCTAGTCATTAAAAAATACTTTTTGGATATAGTTAATCATTGTGTATATAAGGATACTAAGAATGATTTAAAATGTTTATTAGATTATATAGTAGTAGATAAAAGATTATCTAATGGTTTTAAAGAGTGATTAAATAATAAAATAAAGAGTGGGTTAGGATATAAAAAATTCGAGTATTTTAGGCTGAGAATTTTATGTATTAAAAAAACTATCTTTAGAAAGCGTAAAAAGTGGCATAATAAGATTTTTGCTTTAAAATACCACTTTTATCCTTTAAATATAAGTAAATTGTTTAAAATAGCTTACCACTGAATTTCGAAGAGCCGATTTCAGTTATTCTTTTATTGTTAAGGCACCTTTTGGACAACGATTTCCCCAAGTATCTAGTATTTTTCCATTCTTCTTTACTATAATTATTTCACAGTGATTAGGACAACCTTTACAAGTAATACCACTAGTTTCAAATTTAGCATCCCGTACTTTAAAATTAAACTTCTTTTTTATGCCACTTTTCTTAGCCAGAATAGCACTACCTAAAGCTCCCATTAAGTGTCCATTATCATCAACAATTATATCTTCCTTTAATAAGTCTTCAAAAGCTTTCTTTACGCCAATATTTTTACTAACTCCTCCTTGGAAGATAATAGGGCCTTCTATTTTTTTACCCTTTGCTACATTATTTAAATAATTACTTGCGACACTGTAACAAAGACCAGCGATTATATCGTTCTTTTGATAACCCATTTGTAACTTGTGAACTAAGTCACTTTCGGCAAAGACAGTACATCTTGCTGCAATACTAGTGGGATTCTTACTAGTAAGAGCAATTTTACCAAAGTCTTTAACATCAAGACCTAATCTTTTAGCTTGACTAGATAAGAAACTACCAGTACCAGCAGCACATAAAGTATTCATCGCATAATCAGTAACTATCTTATTATCTAGTAAAATTATCTTAGAATCTTGTCCACCAATTTCTAGAATAGTTCTAATATCAGGATACCTAGATAAAGTTCCAATAGCATGAGCAGTTATTTCATTTTTTATACTAACTGCTTCTAACATGGTACCAATTAACTTTCTAGCAGAACCAGTAGTACCAACCCCTAATATCTTTATATCTCTACAATCTTTTTCTAATTCCTTTAAAACCTTTTTAACAGCTTTAACTGGATCACCTTCAGTCCATAAATAACTACTAGCTATTATATTATTATCTTCATCTATTACTACACCTTTAGTAGAAATAGAACCAATATCAATACCTAAATAACCAGTCATTATTATCCCTCCCTCTTAAAATTTAATAAATCATAAAAAGCTTCTAATCTAGTCTTTATTCCATCTAAACCACTTTGTTCATCAAAAGAGAAAAAAGTAATAGGAATATTTAAATCCTTAGCTTCCTTAATCATAATTGGAATAGCACCTATTTCTGGTGTACATCCTGTCGGTTTAGTATGAATGACACCATCAAAGTGATGTCTTTTTAAATAATTAATTCGGTAGACATTATCAAGTCCATCTGCACCTAAAGTATATTTACAGTACTTTCTAATTCTAAACTTCATAAAGGGGAGTAAAAACTTCTTTTGCCATAAAAGATAACTAATATTAGTAAATCTTTTAATCTCTATATGATAACTTGCTAAAGTCTTTTCAAGTTCATAATTAGAATATGGTTCCATAGCTGTATAAAGTTCCCCAATAATACCTACTTTTAAACAATCTTTTGGTTTATTAATAGGAATAGTTTTTAAATATCTTAAAGAATTTTTATATATTTTTCTAAGAGCAAATATACCTTTAGCATTATTACAGTCACTAATAAATCTATTCTTTAATCTTAGAAAAGAACCTTTATTTTTCTCAAAACCAATTCTCTTTCTAATTTCTATATCTAATTTATCCAAGTAGTTAATATATAAAAGAGCGGATATTCCTTCATGAATAAATTCTCGTTTAGTAAGAGTAGGATTTAACTTCTTAAAGATAGTAAATACTTCCTTAAAATTTAAACTATCACCACCAATTATTTGAATAAACTCAAAGTTATATCCTAAATCTTTTAAAATAGTTTCTTGTACTTCTGCATAATACCTATATCTACATCCTCCTCCTGCTTGTAATAAAACATTAGCTCCCATATCTAAGGCTTCTATAAAGTTACCTAAATTATATTTAAAAGGAATACAAACAGAATCAGGTGAATACTTACTACCTAAATCAATAGTCTTTCTAGTAATAGGTGGAGTATCAATTACTTCTAAGTTAGTAACTCTTCTTAAAAACTTACTAATTGGATGTTTATAATCACCTAGTTGAGGAAAAGCTAGTACCTTTTTCAAAGATGAATACCTCCTTTCAACATATCTATAAAGCTTTCTAATCTAGTAATAATAGCAATATCACTATTAATCTCTTCAAAAGTAAGTAAGAGTACTTTACTATTACCTTTCTTTCTTATAATCATTTCATTAGTTAAAGAGTCAGGCCCACAAGGAAAAGCTGATATTAAAATAATTCCATCAACTTTATCTTTATAATAAGAGAAAGCTCCTAGTAATTCTTTATTCATTGTCCAGTGAACAGTCTTAGATATTCTTTTACATTCATCTTCAATTATATTTCTATCTATTTCATGACTATAAATTATTTCTATATCATTTTCTTTTAAATACTTAGTAACGCTACCTCCGATTAGTGAATCTAATAAGTTATAACTGTGTCCTAATAAAAGAACCTTTTTTTTCTTAGACTTAAGTTTTTCTAAGCCACTTTTCTTAAGTTTATCAAGATATAATTTTTCCTTTTCTTTAGCTATTAAGTAAGCATTATTAGATTCAAAATAACTAAATCCTAGTTCTTTTCCCAGTAGAATAAAAGCTTTCTTCTCACTATTATGGTGTTCTACATCAACATTATAGTTTAATATTTTCTTATTAAATAATACTCTAACTAAATCATATAAAGCATTAAAATTAGTACATACTTGTTCATTCTTTTTTAAAGAGTAAATTCTTGGTATAAAGATAGCATCACACTTATCTTTTATCTCATCTATTTGTCCTAAGAATATTTTCATGGATAAACAAGCTTCATCCAAAGCAATATTTTTTCCTCTTTCTAATGTTTTATAAGTAGTATTATCACTAACTATATAAGGTATTTCTAATACATCAAAAAAACTTTTCCATAATGTGCCATAGCGATAGTATAAAAATCCTCTAGGTATTCCAATTTTATCCATAAGAGCCTTCCTTTCCTTATACCTTATGTGATAAAATGATGAAAATTTACAGTCTATATTCGACAAAATAAAATAAAGTGTGTTATAATCGTGCTAGAGAGGAGAATTAAAAATGGATAGTAAAAAGAAAGAACAAATAAAGAATGCTACTATTATAATACTTGTATTAGTAATTGTTTTTGGAGGTAGTTTTTTAGCATCAGAAGTGAAATCTGATAAGTCTAAGTCTAATAATACAACACCTACTAATAAACAAGAAAATAATACAACAAGTAATGATGATGAAATTAGTGAAGATAAACAAGCTGAATTAAATAGTATTGATATTGATAAATATTTATCTCTTAAAAAAGGTAATGATAAATCTATTATCTATATTTCAAGACCAACTTGTCATTATTGTCAACAAGAAGATCCAATTATAAAGAATATTGTATATGAAACAAAAGTTACAGTTAACTATTTAAATACTGATGAACTTGATGATGATGGTAATAGTAAATTAATCAAATCTGATGATTATTTTAGTGAAGGATACGGTACACCACTTCTTCTAATTGTACAAAAGAATAAAATTGTTGATAAAATAGAAGGTTTAACTTCAAAAGAAAATATTGTTTCCTTCTTTAAAAAATATGGATTTATTAATGAATAATAGGAGAGATGATGGAACAAGAAAAACGTTTAAGAGAGTTACTAAGTGAATTTAGAAGTAAGTATCCAATGACGATTGGTTGGAGGTTGGAACAAAATAGTAAAATTGTTTTAAAACATCTTTATGATGATGAAGAAATACTTTATGCTTTTTATGCTCAAAAAAATGATAATCCATTAAATATATTAGGAACAGGTGTTATTGCTCTTACTAATAAAAGATTAGTTATTGGAAGAGATAGAGTAGTATTTGGTTACTTTTTTGATAGTATTACCCCTGATATGTTTAGTGATTTAAAAGTAAAAAGTGGTGTTATTTTTGGAAAGGTCGAAATTGATATGTTACATGAATTCATTGTTTTAAGTAATATTGATAAACGGGCTTTACCAGAAATAGAAAAGAACATATCTAGTTTTATGCAAGAAGCAAAACAAAGATTACATTCTTCTCAAACTGATAAAATGGAATAGGGCAGTGCTTGTCCTATTTTTTGTTATTTTTTTCTTTTGCTATAGTTATTTTTGTGATACAATTAGTACAAGATAGGAGTTGGCTTTTATGTTTGATAGAATTATATATATAGGAGATCAAGGTGCAGAAATTAAATTAAAAGATAAAGAACATATTGCTATGAACTTGATGAATCTACATCTTGTTATAGAAGATGAAAATAAGAAAATATTAGCAGAAGTAGATGATTTACAAGATGATATAGTAAAGGTACGTTTTTTAGGGGAGATAGTAGATGGTAAATTAATAGGTGGTGTTTTAAGAAAACCTAAAATTGATGCTAGTATCAGGGTAATTGAACAAAATGAAATACCAATGATAGTAGGGCGTGATGAGCCAGGTTATATGTTACTTGGTGTAAGTCCATTTTATAATGACCATCCAGTATATTTAGATGTAAATAACTTTTTTAGTAATCACTTTGCTATATTTGGTAATAGTGGTAGTGGTAAGAGTTGTGGTATATCTAGAATAATGCAAAATATGTTTATGGATAAGAGATTATTTCCTTATAAATCTAATATCTTAATTTTTGATGCTTCAGGTGAGTATTATAATGCTTTTAAAGATTTAAATAGAATAGATAGTAATTATCACTATAGATTTCTTACTACTAATGAAGTTGATGGTATTGGAGAACCATTAAGACTTCCTATTTTCTTACTTAATGAGACTGATATAGCTTTACTATTACAAGCATCTAATCACTCACAATTACCAATTATTGAAAGAATGCTAAAGTTAGCTAGGATTTTTGCTCAGAGTAGTGATGCTAATAAATATAAGAATCATTTAATTGCTAAAGCTATTATGACTATACTATATAGTAATGAAACCTCTCCTCATAAAAGAAATGAAGTATTTTCTATTCTTGCAAGCTGTTCAACACCAGAATTTAGCTTAGAGTCACCTGTACAAGGTATTGGTTATGTTAGAAAGTTTAGAGAATGTTTCTTAATTGATTCACATGGACAATTCTCTGAAAGTGTTTTATTAACTGAATATGTATCTAGTTTTATTCATGATGAATTTGATGATTATGAACCACCTAAGGAATGTTATTATACATTAGAAGACTTAGAAAAAGCTTTAAACTTTACTTTAATTAGTGAAGGATGGCTTCGTAATGAGAAGACTTATGCTGATTCAGTAACACTTAGAGTTAGACTTCATTCTTTAATAACTTCTAATAATGCTAAATATTTTTCTAGTCCTACTGGTAAATATGAAAACTTAGAAACATATTTATCTAACTTGATAATATCTAATGGAACAAAATATCAAATTATTAATATAAACTTAGATGATGTAGATGATGACTTTGCTAAAGTAATAACTAAAGTATATTCAAGACTTTTATTTGAATTTACTAAGGGACTTAAAAATAGAGCAAGTATTCCTTTCCATATTTTAGTAGAAGAAGCTCATAGATATATTCAAAATGATACAGATAGATTTTTAATTGGTTATAATATATTTGAACGTATTGCAAAAGAAGGAAGAAAGTATGGATTAATTTTAGGGCTTATTTCGCAAAGACCAGTAGAATTATCTGATACGGTTATATCACAGTGTTCTAACTTCTTAATCTTTAAGATGAATCACCCTGTAGATGTTGATTATATTAGAAAAATGGTACCTAATATTTCTGATGATGTAGTAGAAAAACAAAAGACATTACAATCTGGTACTTGTTTAGGATTTGGTAGTGCCTTTAAAATACCGCTTATTGTTAAATTAAAGATGCCTGATCCTATGCCTAAGAGTGGTAACTGTGATGTTGTAACAATTTGGAATGGTAATAGGAATGTTACCCCAGTTATGCAACAACCAGTTCAATCGACTTATCAACCAGTTCAACCAACTTATCAACCACCTCAACAACCATCTAATGTTATACCAGAAGCAACTCAAACTTATCAACAAGCGCCTACACCAGCACCAACTCCAGTAGTTAATCAACAACCAAATGTTATCAATTTTGATAATCAACGACCAATAAATTCTACATTAACTAATCAAATACCAACACCAGCTCCTACTCCTATGCCAGCCCAAGGAGGAGTTAGTCCTATTCCTGAAGTTATGCCAGGAACTAATAATGATAATAGTATTCCTACAATTTTATAATTGGAGAGATTAATAACTAATCTCTTTTTCCATTTCTATCCATAAAATTAGGCACTTGTAAAACATACCTTTTTTTTGTATAATTTAGATAAGATTGGGGTTGATAGCGTGTCTTTTGAAATATTTAAATCACCTGAAGTATTAAATATCTTACATGAAGTATTAGAAGATAAAAAATCAATTAATAAAGTTTCTGTTTTTTCTCCTAATGGAGAAAAATATGGTTATAATCAATATTCATTGATGATAATTATGGATTTTTTAATAAAATATAATATAGTTATTAAAGATATGAATAACTTTGCTTTTTGTATAGAAGAGTTAAAAAAAATGATTTATAGTTATAATGATCATAAAGAACTTGTTTTGTGGTCTAATGAATTATTAGGGGAGTTAATTAGATTAAAGCTTAATTTAATAGATAAGATATCTAGTGATAATAAAAGAAAAATATTAGTTTACTTATATGATAATTATATCGTTAATGGTTATATGTTTCATAGTTTTCCATCTACTTTCAAAGAATTAGTAGAAGAAAAAGGTCTAGATGCTAATGATTATTCTTATCCAATATTTTATATGAAAAAGCTTTATTATATGTTTAAAAATCATAAATATACTGATATGATACCTAAATATTTATTAGAACAAATAACATCTATATCAATTACTGATTCACCAGCTATGGCATATTATTATGCTTTCAGGAGTCCACAGTACTTTTGTAATTTAGTTGCTACTTCTAAATACTATAAAGATGATTCAGAATATGATTATGAAGCTTATTATCGTAAAGATATGGAAGCATGTCAAAATAATCTATTACTTTTAGCAAAACATTTAAATATGACTGATAAGGAAAAAGAAACATTAATGACTGCTTTTAAAAAGCAATGGGATTTATTAGATGCTAGTAATGCCTTACCAGAGATAGCTTTTATTTCTAGAAAAGATGTTGGAAAGGATAGTTTAGATGATATAGATGAAATAATTAGAAAGTCTAAATATGAGGAATTAGTAGTAAGTATTGCAAGAATTACTGATAGTAAATATTCACATGTTAAAAGATATAGTCCTTTATTTCCTCTTAGTTTTACTGTTAAGACTTTTCCTAGTTATAGGGAAATAAAAGCTAATAAGTTCATTGTAAAAGAAAAAGAAGAGAAGAAAGAAGAAGATAAATTGCTGATAGTAGCTCCTAAAAAGAGCGAAAGTTATGGGTATGCTAGTATTTTTACATTATTTGGATTGCTATTTATTTCTTTAGGTTGTACACTAATAATTATATTTAGATATTATGGAATTGGGGGAATTTAGAAATGAACTTAAAAGTAGTATTTATGGGGACTCCTGAGTTTGCTGTTCCTATAGTTAAATTATTAAATGATTATTATAATGTTGTTTTAGTAGTTACACAACCAGATAAAATGGTGGGAAGAAAAAGAATAATAACTCCTCCTCCTGTTAAAGAAATTAGTGAAAGTTTAGGCTTAGAAGTTTATCAACCCTATCATATTAAAGAAGAGTATCAAAAAGTATTAGATTTAAAACCTGATTTAATAGTAACTTGTGCTTATGGACAAATTCTACCAGAAGAGATACTTAATTATCCTAAGTATGGTTGTATTAATGTTCATGCTTCGCTTTTACCAAAGTTAAGAGGAGGGGCACCAATTCATCATGCTATAATTGATGGGTATAAGGAAACAGGTATTACTATTATGTATATGTCCCGTAAAATGGATCAAGGAGATATTCTAACGCAAGTTAAAACAAAAATAGAAGATAATGATACTTTAGGAACTTTGGAATATAGATTAAGTGAAATGGCTAAAGAATTATTAAAGGAAACTATTCCTTTATTAATTAATGGTAAATTAGTTCCTTTAAAACAAAATGAAGAAGAAGTAACTTATGGTTATAATATTTCAAGAGAAGAAGAAAAAATAGATTTTAATAAAACATGTGAAGAAATTGATAGACAAGTAAGGGGACTTAATCCAGTACCTGCTTGTTATACAACTCTTGATGGTAAAAGATTAAAAATTTATGATGTTCGTTTTGGAGATGGATATTATCCAAAAACAGAAAATGGAACTATTGTTTCTTTTCATCACGATGGTTTTGGGGTTGTTTGTGGTAGTAAGGAGTTAGTAATTACTGATCTTGCTCTTGAAGGTAAGAGAAGATGTGCTGCTAAGGAGTTTTTAAATGGAGCAAGATGCGAAGAATTGAAAGGGAAAGTATTAAGATAGATGAAAAAGAAAGAAAATAAAAAAGTAATTAATAATCTATTTAAGACAGAACGAGGAAGAGCTATTTTATTTTTCCTTTTCTATTTTATCTTCTTTTTAGTTTTAATTTTAATGATTAGAACTAATGTTAGTAATACTAAGAAAGGTAATATTAAAGAGAATACTACTACTATTAAAGCTAATTATGATTTGACAAAAATAAGTAATGGTAATTATCGTTTTACAAGAGAAGAAGATAGAGGAAATGTTAAAACTACTTTTACAGGCGAAACTAATGGAGGAAGAAGTTATTTCTTAATGACTAGTGATAAAGGAATAAATAGCTACTTTTCTTATAATGGTATATATCTTTTAAAAGAAAATAATACTTATAAAGTAGCAGCTAATCCCTATTTATATGCTAGACTTAATGAATATTCAGTCATAAAAGCTATATTAGATAATGCTCATTTAAAAGCTAAGACAACTTATGAAAATGGTAATACAGTTTATCAATATGAGATAAGTTCAACTTCATTATTATCAATAATAGATGAAAAAGAAACTGATTTGGATGATCAAGTTAATTTAGTTAATTTAGTTATAAATGAAGATAAAGATGTAATAGGAATTAGTTATCAATTAGATAGTTATCATACTTATATTCGTAATATTCCTGAAACACTTACTATAAAAATTGATTATAGTGATTATGGTAAAGTAAAAGAATTAGAAATACCAAGTTAATTTATAGACAAAATAATATAAAGTTAGATATAATTATTAAGGAAGTGGAGATGAAAATATGTTTGAAAGTCTGGGAGATCGTTTACAAGAAGTTCTCCATAAAGCGAAAGGTTATGGAAAAATAACCGAAGAAAATATTGATGAAATGATGAGAGAGATTAGACTTTCTTTATTAGAAGCTGACGTTAACTATAAAGTAGTAAAAGAGTTTACTACTAAAGTAAAAGAAAAAGCTTTAGGTGAAGAGGTTAAAAGGAGTATTAAACCAGGAGATTTATTTGTTAAAATAGTAAAAGATGAGTTAACTGAACTATTAGGAGGAGAGGCAGCTCCTTTAAATATGGATGGTAATCCTGCTATATTGATGTTAGTTGGTCTTCAAGGTTCTGGTAAGACTACTACAATTGGTAAACTTGCTAATTATTTAAGAAAAAAATATAAGAAGAAACCATTATTAGTAGCAGGAGATATTTATCGTCCAGCAGCAATAGATCAATTGAAACAATTAGGTAAACAATTAAGTATTGAAGTATATGAAGAGGGGATAACTAATCCAGTTTCTTTATGTCAAAGAGCTTATAATTATGCTAAAGAAAATGGTTATGACTATGTTTTGGTAGATACTGCTGGAAGACTTCAAATTGATGAGCAATTAATGGAAGAATTAAGGCAAGTAGAAGAAGCAATTAAACCGCAAGAAACTTTATTAGTTCTTGATTCTATGATGGGACAAGATGCAATCCATGTTATTAATGGTTTTAATGAGAAATTAAATTTAACAGGTGTTATCTTAACTAAATTAGATGGTGATACAAGAGGTGGAGTAGCTCTATCTGTTCGTCACTTAACTAATCTTCCTATTAAGTTTATCGGAACTAGTGAAAAATTAGATGGATTATCTAGTTTTGATCCAGAACGTATGGCAGGAAGAATTCTTGATATGGGAGATATTATCTCTTTAGTTGAACAAGCAGAAGAAGCAATTGATGAGAAAGCAGCAACGAAAGCCGCTAAGAGATTACAAGAAGGTAAGTTTGACTTAGAGGATTTCTTAACTTCAATGAAACAAATTAAGAAGTTAGGACCCCTTGAAAATTTAATTAAATTGATACCAGGTGCTAAGAAGATGGGTTTATCTAATATTCAAATACCTGAAAAACAACTTGCACATGTAGAAGCTATTATTTTATCTATGACTAAAGAAGAACGCCGTGATCCTAAAATTATTAAAGCTAGTAGAAAAACAAGAATAGCTAAGGGTAGTGGTACATCTGTTCAAGAAGTAAATCAATTACTTATCCAGTTTGAACAAATGAAGAAAATGATGAAAGGATTTAAAAAAGATAATATGCAACTACCTTTCTAAAGAAGATTGTTACTAATCTTTTTTTTAGGCTAAATAAAGAGGCTTTAATGGTATAATGTCATACCCTATATTAGAGGAGGAAATATAATGTTATATAATAATCAAGATTTTGATATGAATCAATCAGCAAGTATTATAGGTGATGGTAACATAATTGATCAAGATATGGATATTGATGTTAATATCAATAGTATGGGTATGGGTATGAATCAAGGTAATTATATGCAAGGGACAACACAAAGTCCTATTATAGAACCAATGCAAGAAAGACAAGTAAATAGAACTATTATTCACCAAGTTCCCCATGTTTGTCCTATTAGAACAAGAATAATTAATCATCATATTTATAAACATACTTATTGTCCAGAATATTCTTGTTGTGAAGAAAATGTGGTAAGTAATATAAATCAAGGTTCTTGTTGTAATTTTCGTTAGAAGTCAGGAAACTGACTTTTTCTTTTAAAAACTATGTTATAATATATATAAAGAAAGGAAAAAATTTATGGATAATAAGAAAATAGAACCAGTTGATTTTGATATCCTTTTAAAGGAAGTTTTAAATTCTGATGATCAATTAGATGAAGAAGAGATAGTAGAAATAGATGAATTTGATGAGAACTTGTTAAAAGATGAGAATAACTTAGAATTAACTGATGAAGATGAGGAAAGTTATTTAGAAGAAGATATAAGCATAGATGAATAAGCATGTCTAATAAGGCATGCTTTTATTATTTGAAAAAGCAAAAAAAATACCGTAATAAATACGGTATTTAAAATCTAACTGGTCGGGAAGACAGGATTTGAACCTGCAACAGCTTGGTCCCAAACCAAGTGCTCTACCAAGTTGAACTACTTCCCGAACTGGTGCGCTCGAAGGGATTCGAACCCCTGACCTTTTGGTTCGTAGCCAAACGCTCTATCCAACTGAGCTACGAGCGCATGCTTTCCCTTGAAAGACAAGTCTATCTTAGCACATTAATAAACTCCAGTCAAGCATTTTTTACAATTTAAATGTAGTTTCATTAATAAATGTATATTCACTATGACATTTTAACTGCCTAACCAATTTAAATAAAGCTATATCTCGCATTTTACATTCCAACATAATATCAACATCTTCATCAACTTTTTTCAATAAATCAAGAAATTTAATAAATTCTTTTTCATCAATATAATTATGATGACTTCGCTTATCTTTTCTACTTTTGGAAGATGAAAAATGTATCTTTGGTTTTAACTTAGTATCTTTCCAAGTTAAAAAGATATCATCTAAATCTTTAGTAGTTAATTTCTTTTTATTATTACACTTATAATGATGATAATCTAAAACCATAGGAATATTTAATTCCTTACAAATAGCTAGAGTATCTTCAAAAGTAAATACCTTATCATCATTTTCCAAAATAATAATCTCTTTTAAATAATCAGGTAGCTTTCTAAAATTAGTAATAAATCTTTTTATACTTTCTTCTTTATCATTTTTACCACTACCAACATGAATAATAGCTCTACCATTAATTTTTAATAACTTAAAAAGATTATAATGATACTCTATCTGTTTTATAGATATTTCTACAACACTATCATTAACACTATTTAAAACACAATATTGATCTAAATGAGTATCAACTCGCATTCTATACTTCTTTATTTTTTTTCCAATATTATTAAATTTTTCTTCAAATACTAAATAATCAAAATTAACTTTCTCATGTGTTGCTAAAGGAATAATATTAGGTGACATCCGATAAAAATAAACTTCATTTATATGATTGTAGTTAATAACATTATCAAAGATATATAAATTTCTATTAACAATTTCCTTTAGCTTTCTTTTACTTTCTTCCTCATCTAACTTAGAATATGTTTTAAAAGTCATAGTATGGGAATAAGTAATATTATCTAAAGATAAGGGACTTGCTACATAACCTAGATGAATCCTCATATAAATCACCAGTATTAGTATTACTTAAACTATAAACTATTATTCTATTATTTTAAATATAACATATATTTTAATAGGTGATTATTTTGAAAAATGAAATAAATATTGCTTTTCCTCAAGTACCTTATGAAAATTTAAAAGAAGTATTAACTATGTTTATTAAAAATGAAGATGGTGTGATGGCCTTCAATGCAGAAATGACTTTAGAAGAATTTAAAAA
>RKAV01000010.1 GCA_014846175.1 bacterium
TCATAATATATATTATATAAATTATTATCTAACACATCTTTTATTCTATTTTTATAATAGTTATATATTTTCATACTATCACTAGTATTAAAGCCTAACTTAGTAAGTTTTAATATATCTTCATAACTGCCTTGATAATTTCTTAAAGAATCTTGTAAAGTATTAATTTGTTTTTTAGTAAGGTCTTTAATCTTTTCTAGTTTCTTAGGATTATTTAAAATAACATCAAAAGTCTTTTCTTTAAATATATCTACTATTTTAGTAGCTGTCTTCCTACCTATGCCTTTAAATAAATCACTTGCTAAAACATCTGTTATAGCATCTACTTCTTTAGGCATTATTCTATCAATAGAAGTAACTTCAAAACGTTGACCATATTTTATATGGTCAATTAAATTACCTTTCATAATATAGGTATCTACTTCATTTAAATCTGGTAATATACCTGTAAAGGTTATAGTTTTATTAACTAGTTCTTTATTATCAGATTCTTTTACTCTTAGAAGTCCTACTGTATAACTATTTTGATCATTATGAAAAATTATTTTTACTAATTTACCTTTAATCTCTAACATTATACCTCCATAGCAAAGCAATTTTCTTTATCAATAGCAAATATCTTTGCCTTAACAAAAGTATTTTGTTTATGACTACCTTTTACTTTAACTGCTAAATAGTTATCTGTATGTCCAAAAGAAATATCATCATTATCTTTTTCTATTAGAACTTCTACTTCTTTCCCAATAAACTTTGCTTGATATTCTTCTTTTAAAGAACTAGATACTTTTAAAAGTTGTCTTGCTCTTTCTTTTTTTATATTTCCATCTACTTGTTCCATCGTAGCTGCTACAGTACCACTTCTAATTGAATATGGAAATACATGTATCTTTGCAAATTTAAATTTCTTAGCATTAGTAAGTGTTTCATTAAAATCATCATCTGTTTCATTAGGAAAACCAACTATTATATCAGTAGTAATAGAAACATCTTCTCTTATATTTCTTAATTTATTAATTTTATCTTCATAATAGGATAAATCATATTTTCTATTCATTAATTTTAATATTCTATCACTACCTGCTTGTAAAGGAATATGAAAATGATTAACGATTTTTTTATTATTCTTTATTATTTCTAATACTTCATCTGTTAATTCCGTAACTTCTATACTAGATATTCTTAATCTTTTCAGTTTATCTAATTTAACTAATTCTTTTAATAACGTAGCAAAGTTTGTATTAATATCTACACCATAATTACCTGTATGAATACCTGTTAATACTATTTCTTGATATCCTTTATTAAGAAGTGTTTTTACTTCTTCTATTACTACAGGAAGTGGTTTAGAAGAGCATTTACCTCTAGCGTAAGGTATTATACAGTAACTACAAAAATTTTCACAACCATCTTGTATTTTAACAAAAGCTCTTGTTCTTCCTTCAAAGTTTTCTAAATACATATTTTCAAAATTTGCTTTTTCTTCACTTTTAGCAACAATCTTGCTTTTATTAGTAAAAAATTCATCTAATAAACTAATTAGTTCACTTTTTCTTCTATTGCCAATTAAAATATCAATATCAAGATTATCATCTGTACTAGTTTCTACAAAACATCCCATTGCTACTATACAAGAATCAGGATTAATTTTCCTAAAACGATTAATCATCTTTCTACTCTTGGCATCTGCTTGATTAGTTACCGTACAGGTATTTATAATATAAACATCGCATAAATCAGTAAAAGAAGCTATTTGATAGCCACTTTTTTTTAATTCTTGTTCAATATATTCACTTTCATAGGTATTAACTTTACATCCTAGGGTACAAATACCAACCTTCATTTTTATCACTTCTTTCGGTTTAAAGTATAATATAATTTTTTACAATCAGCACTTTTAGTTTTAGTTGTTGTTATTTTATCTGTTATATAGTCTTTAGTTAAATCACTTGCTGTCATCATCTCTACCTTAACAAATTTTTCTAATTGATTATCTCTTGTATCTATTTTTTCTCCATCAATTCTACCTATTTGATAAGTATCTTTTAAAGTAGTAGAAGAAGCATAATAAGTACCATCACTATCATAGAATAAATAATTATTAAGCATATCAATACTTAAAGGTACTTCAAATGATAAACTTCCTCTTTCTTTCTCTAAAAACTCTAAAACAGCACTATCATAGGCATAACGATACCTTGCTATTTCCATACTATTTGTTTTACTTTTAGAAATAATATAAAGTAATTGCTCAGCATCATCCATTCTTTGTTCCATCTCTTTTTTAGAAAAGGAAAGGAAATCTTTAAATTCTAATATTTCATCTCTTGATGATATAATTTTTACATTATCTTCTCCTTCAACTAAAATAAAGTCATTTATTTTCTTCTCATTTAGTAATTCATCAGTAACAAATTCTAATGAAAACATATCTCTTAAATATAAGACATCTTTTTTTTGTATATAAATTGCATCTTTTTTTAAATTATCTGTAATTTTCATGCTCTACCTCCTAAAGTGATTATTAGTATAACATATTTCTTATTAAGTTACTAGGTTAAATTAAGAATTAGATTAATAATATCGTTTTGTGTTACTTTACTAAATAAGATTATTAATAGTGCTATTAAAAGGAATGGTCCAAAAGGAATTACATGTTCTTTATTTTTTTTATAAAGGAATAAAGAGATAGGTAAAGCTATAAAACTTCCTAAGAATATATCAATTATACCTAATAGTGGTTTTAATACTAAACCAATTACAAATAATAGTTTTACATCTCCGCCTCCTAAACTTTCTTTTTTTAATAGGAAGTTACCAAATTTCATTAAAGAGTACATAATAAGAAATAAAAGTGCTCCACTACCTAACATTTCTAAACTTCCTATAATACCAAGTTTAATTATATTTAATAGTATAAATATTATTGCAAAGAATATTAATACTTCATCAGGAATAATTAAATAAGTTAAATCAGTTACAAATATTATCATGGTAAGAGATATAGCTATTAGTGTTATTACTAAATCAATAGAAAAGGAAAAGGAATAATATGCTATCATAAATAAGAGTCCTGTAAACAGTTCTACAAAGAATAATAAAGGATTAATTTTACTTTTACAGTATCTACATTTTCCTTTTAGAGTGATATAAGATAGAAGAGGAATTAAGTCTTTAATAGCTAATTCATGTTTGCAAGCATCACAATGACTTCTAGTAACTACAAAGTTTTCTCCTTTAACTAATCTTAGTCCTACAACACAAAAGAAAGAGCCCATTACTAGGCCCAAAATAAAGAAACTTATTAAATATATTATTTCCATACTATCACCTACTGAATCTTTGAATATATATCAAACATTGGCATTACTACTGATAAAAGAATAACACCAACTATAAATGCTAAAACAGCAATCATTATTGGTTCTAGTAAACTTTGTAATTGTTTTACTAGATTTTTATGTAAAACTTGATAATAATTAGCAACTTTTTCCATCATTAATCCTAACTGCCCTGTAGATTCACCTGTTACAATCATTTCATAAGCAGCAACTGGAAAAGCCCAATTACCTTTAAAGGAATCTGATATATTAGCACCTTTATTTAGATTGATAATAGTTTTACCTATTAATTCTTTATATACTTCATTATTAGTAATCTTGGCAAGTATTTCCATACTATCTGTAATAAATACACCATGGTTTAATAGCGAAGCAAATGTTTTAGTAAAATTATATATTTCATTATAAATTATTATTTTATTCATAATAGGTATATGCATCATTACTATTTGAACATTCTTTCTAAAGGCTTTAACGTGTTTGTATAGTAAGATGAAAGTAGTAATTACTCCACCAATAATAAGTATTAACATAATATAGTGATGGGTTAAAAAATTACTAATATTCATAATAGTTTGGGTAAGACCCGGAATAGATGCATCATTTGCACTATACATATCTACAAATTTAGGAACAATTGTAGTTAAAATAAATATTACAACACATATTGCTATTACTAATACTATAACGGGATAAGTCATCGCTGAAATCATTGTTTTTCTAGTTTCTTCCTTTGAAGTATAGTATTCTGCCATATCATCTAATACAGAAGTTAAATCACCTGTAAGTTCACTAGTTTTTACCATATTAATTAATAATTTAGGAAATTTATCTTGTTGTTTTTGCATAGCAGTAGATAAATTTTCACCTTTTAATAGTTCATAAACCATCTTCTGATAAACTTTTCTATGTTCTGGTTTTTCTGCTTGTTTTTCAAGTATCCTAACAGAATCTATTAAAGAAATACCTGCTTTTATATAAGTAGATAACTGTGTAAGAGTAAATGACAAATCTGCTGCACCAAACTTACCTCCAATATTTATATCTACATCATAAGTTTTTCGAGCACTAATTTCAAGTATATCATATCCTTCATTTTGTAAAAATGCTTTTGCATCATCTAAACTACTACCTTCTATAGTACCAGAAAACACCTTACCATTAACTCCTCTAGCTTTATATCTAAAAGAGAATAAAGGTTCATCTTTAATAGTAGAAGATGTTTCTTTCTCTTCTATTAATTTATTTACTGTTTCTTCTATTTCTTTACTATCATCTTTTGTTTTTTTATTAAAATTGATTAATGAAAAAACAAAGGAAAAGCCTTTAAATGAATAAGAAAGAATCGTTTTTGGTAGTGAAAATATATAAGCAACAGCATGATAAATTAAAATAAATGGTTGCATAACTTTTTCCATACTAACACCCTTTCTACTCTATAATCATTATAGCATTACTTGATAAATGACACAAGAAGAAAAGATTAACATATATTAAAATAAGGGTGATAAAAATGTACAATCAGATTAATCCTTATCAGTTTAATGGAGGTATTAAAAAAATTAATTGGAGCAATATTTTAAACAATACTCAAAAAACATTAAATGTTATTAATCAAGCTATTCCTATAATTTACCAAGTAAAACCCTTAGTTACTAATGCTAAAACTTTATTTAGAATTGCTGATATTGTAAATACTCCTGAACAAGTAGTAAGTGATCAAAATACAAAACCACAAGAAAAAAGTAATCTAAAGTTTTTCTTATAGATTACTTTTCTGTTTGATATTTTGGACAAACAAGATGAGAATGATATGTATATGTATCCGTACTAACTTTAACTACTTCTACATAACTTTTTAAATAGTTACATTCTAATCCATTTTTATCCCTTATCTTTTCTAAGTATTTCTCATCTATTAAAGATGATATTACTACCCTTTTAGATTCTTTATTTTTAATTGGTAAGTAATAAGGATTATCTTTAAAATAATTAATAGTAGAAATACGCATCAATTTCTCTTGTTCTTTATAATATGCAAGACTCTTAGCATTATACTCTCTTATAATACTAACTAATAAGATACTACCTATTATTGCTAATATAATACTACTTTTCTTTAGCATTATTTTTTCTTAGGATTATATACTTTCTTTTTATCAAAGTAGATTAAGAAAATAGCAATAATAGTTTCTATAAGTATAGTTACAAAA
Organism: bacterium; assembly: GCA_014846175.1. Lineage (GTDB taxonomy): Bacteria > Bacillota_I > Bacilli_A > RF39 > UBA660 > Onthousia. The sequence continues at coordinate 5,552 of RKAV01000010.1, forward strand.
TAACTTTTCCAGAAACTTGAAAGAATTACTAATCTACTTGCAAAAAGCATACTTACTAAAGTATCTGCTAACATAGCAACAACATAAGCACCTAAGTAAGGTATTTTTTCATCATTTGCATTGATAAGTAGATAATAATAAATTGATAAATTAATCATCTGACTTACCATATAACCAAATAATTCACCAGTAAGAGGTACATAATCAATATCATGGTTAACTAATAAATTAGCAACTATAGCAAATAATAAGAGTAAACAAGCTGAATAACTAATACCATTCATTGTTTCTTTATAACCATATTTCTTAGTAATAATATTAGCTACAAAATAACGAAATGGATAAGCAAAAATAGCTACAGTCAATGCTACTTTACCAACAGTAAAATCAAACTGACCTAATACCCATCCTAAGATAGTAATAGATGTTAAAAGTAGAATGTATACCCAAGAACCTACTTCTTCACGTTTGACAACTCTTTTTTTAGTCATGTTTTTTTTCATTTCATCTCACCTTTCTATTCTATTACTACTATAACACAAATAGATGCTAAACGCAAAATAAAATATAAAAGAAACATCGTTTATAGTTGATGTTTCTTCTTACAAACTTCTAATTTCTTTTATTAAATTGATAAAGTTTTTGATAAGCAAAATGATCAAACTTAGCTAAAAATTCCCATTCTAAGTTCTTCTTAAAAAAATATTCTTTAACTGTCACTTTTATTCCTCCTAACTGTAATGTACTAAACTTCTTAAACGTTTAATAACTTTCTTTTCTATTCTTGATATATAAGACTGACTAATACCTAACATTTTAGCAACTTCTTTTTGTGTCTTCTCCTCCTGTCCTAATAACCCATATCTTAAAATCATAATATCTCTATCTCTTGGTTCTAATCTTAATACTTCATTAATCATAAGTTTTTTATCATCATCTGTTTCTACCCCTTTAGTAACAATATCTGCTTCTGTTCCTAATATATCTTCAAGTCTTAATTCATTACCATCTTGATCATAACTAAGTGAAGCATCTATTGATACTTCTGTTTTAAGTTTTTTTATTTTTCTAAGGTGCATAAGTATCTCATTATCAATACAACGTGAGGCATAAGTTGCAAGCTTTATATTCTTATCTCGATGAAAGGTATTAATTCCTTTTATTAATCCTATTGTACCTATACTTACTAAATCTTCTAATTCAACTCCTGTATTTTCATATTTCTTAGCAAGAAAAACTACTAATCTTAGATTATGTTCTATTAATTTATCTTTAGCAAAACTATCTCCATCTTCACTTCTTACTAAATATCCTTCTTCCTCTTCCCTAGATAAAGGTGGAGGTAGAGCATCACTACTTCCAATATAGTATAAGTAACTATGGTTAGTTAATATACTACCAATAAACAATAATAAGCTAATCATTTAATTCCTCCTTTAATATTTCTGGCATAATACAATTAGCACCATATAAATTAATCTTTCTCTTACTCTTTCCTATTAGATATTTATTACTATCTATTTCTTTTCCATCTAGTTCTAAATACTCTGGTTTTATACATTTTAATATTCCATTAGTACTAATGGTTTCATAAGGTACATAAATAATATCAGTATCATCCATAGTAAAATCTAAGGAATAGATAAAAACACTTCTTTTCTTATATGGATCTTTTATTTTATTACCAGTATCTAAATAAGCCTTTAAAGTATAAGTATTTTCTTTATAAGTAAACTTAATATCATGTAAATAATTCTCTTTAATATATTCTTTTCTTCTACCTTTTAAGTATAAGAATAATAAAATAGGTCCAATTAATATTATTATTATGATAATAAAAGTATTTTTATTCTTTATAAAAAGAAAACCATTTCTATTAGTATTAAAATGTAGATTAATAGCATAAAGTATTCCTCCTAGAATAATACTACTACCATAAAAAGACTTTAAATTACTAATAAACTTCTTTTTACCAAACGCAGTAAGTATTAAAACTATACTAGTTAGTAGTTTGAAGATAAGTAAGAAAAAATTATTTAAGGGTAGAAATAAAAGAAATAAAGTAACTGTTCCTATAAGACTAGCAAGTAGTAGTCTTTTTATGTTAGGATATGTTCTATTTTCAATAGTTACTGATAAGAGAAGAAGAAAATCATAAGAAAAATTAATAATAAATACTAAGTCAAGATATACTTTCATTCCTACCACCGTAATAAGCATACAAAAAAGAAAACGATTATTTTGTCGTTTTCTAGTTTATTTAGTACTAAACATTTTAAGTGGTTTAGCATATTCATTTACTTTCATGTATAAAGCTAGTTCCTTACCATCTTCTAGGAATAAAAGCATATTTTCATCTATTTTTATTTTACTACCTGACTTAATTTTTTTAGCTAAATCTTTATCTATTTCTCTAGTTTTAACTTGTAAAGCATCTTTAATAGAAATTAATTCTACATTTTCATTTATATCTGCTAAGTTTTTAGCATTAGTTAAGGAAAAGTCTCCTTGTTTAGTTCTTTTTAAAGAAGCCATAGTAAGAGGTACTCCTAATATTTTTCCCATATCTTCTATCATACTTCTTATATAACATCCCTTTGATACAGTTGTTTTAAAGGAAAAGGTAGTACTAGTTACTGATAGTAATTGTAAATCAATAATTGATACTTCTCTTTTAGGTAAAGTAACTTTCTCTCCTTTTCTAGCATATTCATATAGCTTTTTACCATTTATCTTAACAGCTGAATATATAGGTACTTCTTGTAAATACTTCTTAGGAAATTGTTTAATCATCTTAGAAATATCTTCTTTTGATAAAGTAATATCATCAACTGATTCTAAAACTTTACCAGTAATATCACCTGTATCTGTTTTTGTACCAATAAGTACCTTAGCTTGATATTCTTTTTGATAGGCAGTTAAAAACTCATTTATCTTAGTAGCATTATTAATAGTTACTACTAATAAGCCTGTAGCTAAAGGATCAAGTGTTCCATTATGACCTACTTTTCTAGTATCAAACCTTTTACTAATGATATTTATAACATCACGAGATGTCATTCCTTTTTTCTTATTAACTAGTAGGATGCCACTTCTTCTATATAGTTTATGGTACTCTTCAAGTGTTAAATTATTGTCATGTATAATTTTAGCTGTATTAATAGTAACATAACGATAATGCCATGGTTCATAAGGATAACCTGTTATATCTTCTTTATCTTTAGGATATCTTAATATAAGACCATATCTATAAGCTTTCTTTTCTATTTTTTTAAATATGTCTTTATATTTATCACTTAATAGTAAAGTATTATCTAAAATATTATTACCATTATCAATTAAATATATATCAAAAGCAAGCCCTGTATGATGTTCACTACAACCACTAGGTGCTATATATTCTTTAGATATATTATTTATGTTTGTTTGTTCTTCTAAAGAACGATACCCACTATCTATATCTATTTTAATATCTTGAAAATCCTTTTGAAGGTTAAGAAAAGCCTGTAACGTTCTTCTTTCTAAGATAATTTCTTTTCCCAATGAATTAGTATAACTAACTAATTTTTCATTTTGAAAATCTTGTTTTTCATATTTATTTTCTTTATTTATTAGTATCTGATAATTCATTTTTACTATCCTCTAACTCTTCTAATACTTTATCAATTCTAGAACCATAAGTAATAGAATCATCATATATAAATGTTAATTCTGGTGTATGCCTAATATCTATTCTTTTACTTAACTCACCTCTTAAAAAACTTTTAGCATCATTTAATGCCTTTAAAGTAGTAGTTTTATCTTCTTCATTAAGTACAGTTACATATACTTTACAATATCCTAAATCACTTGATACTTCGCAATCAGTTATAGTAACACTCTTAAGTAATTCATCTTTTGCTTCTTTAAATAAAATATTCATTAATTCTTCTTGTATAGCATGATTAATTCTTTTAATTTTTATATTAGCCATAACAATACCTCCCTCAGTCAAAAAATAGTATATCATTGTAAAAGAAAAAAAGGAAGAGTTTATCTTCCAGTTATTTCTTTATTTCTACCAAATCGTATACTTCAACTTGATCATTTTCTTTATAATCTTGACAGTTTTCTAATGTAAGTCCACAATCCATTCCTTTACTAACTTCTTTAGCACTATCTTTTCCTCTTTGAAGAGATTTAATCTTTCCTTGATATACAACAATTCCATCACGAATAATTCTTGCATTTTCTCCCATTTTAATAGTTCCATTAGTAACATGACATCCAGCAATTAAACCAACTTTAGAAAATTTAAATATTTGGCGAATCTCTAAATTACCAGTAACTACTTCTTCATATTCAGGTTCTAACATTCCCTTCATAGCAGCTTCCATCTCTTCTACTACTTTATAAATAATATCATAAGTTTTAATGGATACTCCATATTCTTTAGCAAGATCCATGACTTTACCATTACCTCTTACATTAAAACCAATGATAATGGCATTAGAAGCTTGGGCAAGAACTATATCACTTTCCGTAATCGCACCAACACTTGCTCTTATAACATTAACTTTAACGCCTTCAACATTAATCTTTTCTAAAGATTGTTTAACTGCTTCCATACTACCAGTAACATCTGTTTTTAAAACAACATTAATTTCTTTAAGGCCTTCATTTATCTGACCAAATAAATCATCAAGTGTCATTCCTGTACGATTAGTATCAGCTTCTTTAGCTCTTAAAATTCGTTCTTCAGCAATAGATTTAGCTTGTTTTTCTGTTTCAAAAGCCATAAATTTATCACCTGCTTTAGGTGTTTCTGATAATCCTGTAATTTCTACCGGCATAGATGGTGTTGCTGAAACAATATTTTGACCTAAATCATTCTTTAAAGTTCTAACTTTACCGAAAGATGTACCTACTACGATAGGATCTCCTAATCTTAAAGTACCATTTTGAATCAATAATGTTACAATACTACCCATGTGTTTATCCATTTGACTTTCTAAAACAGCACCTGTAGCATATCTTTTCGGATTAGCTTTTAACTCTTGCATTTCCGCTATTAATAAGATATTTTCAAGTAATTCTTCAACACCCTCACCTGTAACTGCTGATATCTTATTAACTAGTGTATCACCACCCCATTCTTCTGGAGTAAGGCCTGCATCTACTAATCCTGTCATTACTTTATCAATATTAGCTTCTGGTTTATCTATTTTATTAATTGCTACAATAATTGGAACTTTAGCTGCTTTTGCATGATCAATTGCTTCTCTAGTTTGAGGTTTTACTCCATCATCTGCTGCTACTATAATAATAACTATATCAGTAACTGCTGCCCCTCTTGCTCGCATCTCTGTAAAAGCTTCATGACCAGGTGTATCAATAAATGTTATATCTTTTCCATTGCATTTTACCTGATAAGCTCCAATTGCTTGAGTGATACCTCCAGCTTCTTTACTTGCTACACTACTTTTTCTTAAATAATCAAGTAATGTTGTTTTACCATGATCAACATGCCCCATAATAGTAACTACTGGTGGACGTTCTACTAAGTCTTCTTCATTATCTACAAGCTCATAATTTTCAAAATTAGAAATATCTTGTGTTTCTTCTTTTTTAACTGACTTATTAAACTCCAATGCTAATACTTCTACATCATCAAAACTAAGAGCTTTATTAACGTTAGCTAAAATACCAAGACCCATAAGTCTCTTAATAACTTCACTGCTTCCTACGCCTAAAGCATCTGCCAAATCAGAAACAGTCATTCCCTCTTTATAAAGAAGAACAGAATCATCTTTTAAAGCTTCATTACTCTGTAACTTTTCTCTATGCTTATAAAGCTTCTTTCTCTCTTCTTTAAATTTAGAAGTAGATTGTTTACTATTCTTATTCTTCTTTACTGTTCTTTTATTTTCTTTATTATAAGAATTATTATCATAAGCAATTTGTTCAGCTTTCATAGAAAGTGCTATATCTTCTACTACTTCATCTTGTACATAATCTTCTTCATCTTGAAAAGCATTATCTAAAAGAATTACCTCATCATCACTTAAAAGCCTGTTAGGATCATTAGTAATTAGTTTTAGATTTTTCATTTTTTCTAAAACCTCATCAACACTCTTACCTATATCTAAAGCATAATCTTGTATATTCATACATTCACCTCTTTCTTTATTTTTCCATTATCTTTTCTAATTCCTCATAAATACTATCACTAATAGTACATTCTAACTTTCTATCTAAACATTTTCTTTTTTTAGCTTCTTTTAAAACATTTACATCTTTTTTAATATATGCACCACGACCATTTTTCTTTCCTGTTAAATCAACAAAAACTTCTCCTTCTTTATTTTTAACGATTCTAATCAAATCTTTCTTTTCTAGTTTTTCTAAAGTAACAGCACAAGTTCTATAAGGTATTTTTTTAGCTTTCATAGCTTATTCACCTTCTTTTTTTATATTAATTCCTAAGTTTTCAGCTTGTTCACTTGTTTTAATATCAATACTATATCTAGTTAAACGACAAGCAAGTTTAGCATTCATTCCTTTTTTACCAATAGCAAGTGAGAAATTATCTCCATCAGCTACTACTAAAGCTTCTTGCTTTTTAGCATCAGTTATAAATACAGTTAACTCTTTAGCAGGTGCTAATGCATTACGAATAAAAATAGCTGGATCTTTATCATATTTAACTATATCAATTTTCTCACCATGTAATTCATTAATTATATTAGCAATACGGCTACCTTTTTCTCCTATACAAGCACCAATTGGATCAACATTACTTTTTTCTGAATAAACAGCTACTTTACTACGATTTCCAGCATCTCTTGCTACTCCATACATTAATACGGTACCATCACGAAACTCTGGTATTTCATGTTCAAATAAACGTTTAACAAAACCATAATGAGTTCTTGAAAGTAAAATAAGTAAGTTACGTCCATTATTATCTACTTTAGAAACATAAACTTTGATACTACTACCCATTATAATCTTTTCCCCAGGTATTGTTTCTTTCTTAGGTAAAATACCATTACAACGTCCTAAATCAATATAGTAATTATCAGCATCTTCTAAAGCAACAGTTCCAATTAATAATTCATCTTGCTTATCACCAAAATCAGCCATAATACTATTTCTTTCTGCTTCTCTTATTTTTTGTACTACTACTTGTTTAGCAGTAGAAGCAGCAACACGTCCAAAATCATGAGGAGTAACTTCAGTATCAATAGTATCTCCAATATTTAAACTTTTATTTATCTTTCTAGCATCAGCTAATTTAATTTCACATTCAGGATTAAAGAAACTAGGTTTTTCCTCTTCTTCTATTTCTTCTGCTTCTTCATCATCAGTATAATTTTCAAATAAATAATCTTCATACTCATCTCTAGTCATCTTAGTATCTTCTACTACTGTTAAGTAAGAATATACTTTTATCTCCCCTGTCTTCTCATTAATTAATACTTTTACATTACTATTCTTAGTATTATAGTTCTTCTTATAAGCAGAAGTTAATGCTTGTTGCATAGCATCATACACAACACTTTTATCAATATTTTTTTCTTTTACTATATTATCAACTGCTCTTAAAAATTCTTTATTATTCATTTTCTTCTCCTTTCTCTTTAGAATGAATATCTAATACATCAATATCATCTAATAAATTTGTTTTATCTAATATTGGATTAATTATCTTCGTTGCTAAAGTAATCTTTTCTACATCAATAATACTATCACTATCAAGTTCAATATTTCTAGTTTTAACTCCTTCTTCATTAGTGTCATATACACTACTAACACTAAGTCCAAGTTCACTAATAGCATCACTTATCAAGCTTTTTATTTTCTCCTCCATACTTCCTCCTTCAACTAGAAAGAGTGGGATTATTCATTTCCCACTCCTTTCTTAGTACTAATTATATCTAAATATTTTAATTTTGTCTAGTTTTTTCTTTCCCTATTGTGTTATTATTATTAATAAGAGGTGGTAATATGAGTGATACTCTTAAAGAAAAAACAGTTTATATTTTAAAAGGAATTATTGTTATGTTATTATTTTTTAATTCTAATTATATAAAGCTATTCTTTGCAACTATATTAAATATTAAGATAAAAAATATATCAAACTTAAATTACTTAATATTAACAATCCTATCAGATATTGTTCTATCATTTATTTTTTATTTAATATATAGAAAAGAACTAAAAAAAGACTTTAATACTTTTAAAAACAATTTCAATAAATGTTTCGACTCAGGATTAAAATACTGGTTAATAGGACTTAGTATTATGGTTATAGCAAATATATTAATAGCAATGTTTACACCTTTAAGTAATTCTACTAATGAAAAAAGTGTCCAAAGCCTAATACCAACAAGTCCAGCACTAATGTTTATAGCAGCAGGAATATTTGCACCAATAATAGAGGAAATAACTTTTAGAAAAACTTTTCAAACAATCTTTAAGAATAAATGGACCTTTGCACTGATATCTTTCTTAGTATTTGGATATATTCACGTTATGAATAGTAATAATCCCCTAGAACTATTATATATAGTACCTTATGGTTCATTAGGGCTAGTATTTGCTCTAACAGATTATGAAACAAATACAGTATTTACTTCTATTATGATGCACATGATACATAACAGTATGTTAATAATATTATCTTTATTATAAAAAAAGAAAAAGACTAGAGTATAACAAAATCTCTAGCTTTTTTTCATCCTAATATAAACGGATCAGTAGAACTACCTGTTCCAGAAGTTATCTTAATTGTGGATTTTAGATGTACGACTGGCCGAGCCGCGCGATTACGATTAGCATCATCGTCGTAGACATAGCCAGCAATAATAACACTGAAAACACGATAAGCATTATCGGCACGCGGGCTCATTGTCCATTGTGTAGTGGATGAATTATAAAGCCAGTCATTGTTTTTACAATCACTATAGCTACTATCGTCCCAATTGTATAATTCTTTTCCCATACAACTTGCTCTATTTTTACTACTTCCTCCACTTGTCGCATATCCATAGTCACTTGGGTACATTAATCCTACTTTTCCTGTCCAATTCGTGCTTCTTCCACTATATACTGTTGTACCTCTTTCATATTTATACCAGTGTGAAGACAAGCCGTTTGATGAACTACCATAACTTGAAATCCCTCCTAAGTACCACTTTGCATCTCCTATCATCGATTTTGCTGCTTCTGTTAGACCTGTTGAAGCGAAATCACATGATGTTGTGCCATTATTTTGTCCAGAATAACAGGTTCCATTCTTTCTATTCCAGTATAAGCTTCCTCCGTAAGTTTCACTCTCATGTCCTGAGTTTAGTAAATAATTTAGTCTTGCCACACGCCAGTTATTTGTTCCATAAGATGATTCTGTTGTTGAATTATCCCATGAATAATTTCCTATTGATTCATTTCTGATAATTTTCATTCTTTTTTCTATTTTTCCTGTTCCATCGTCTACATCAAACACTCCAATAATTCTCCATAATTCATCATTGAATTTTACATAGTTATTGGGATTTGCTCCTATATATCTATAATCAGTAGTTGCTTTTAATTGTTCTGTTGCTTCATGTGTGAATGCCCACATTTGATTCTTTTGTTCATCCGTTGCAGTATTATAATCTAATGTTTCTGGATTTGCTTTCGCTATTAACACTTTTGTCGCTGGTGGTTCACTTAATAATGAAAATACTGTTGTTCCACTAGGTAGGGTTAAATTAGAATTATTTAATCCCATTGATGAACCTATTTTTATTTGTTTACCTTTAGCTTTATTTATCTTTATTTTATAAGTTAATGTGTTATTTTGAGCTACTGATACTCCTGCTA
>RKAV01000025.1 GCA_014846175.1 bacterium
TAGTTATGCAGCATTTACTTATGCTGGTATAGGTAAGAAAGAAAATACTATAACTACAGGAGTATTAACTATGACTTATATAGAAGATACTAATACTATAAGTATGAGTAATGCTTTACCAACTACTGATGCTACTGGAAAGAAAAGATTAACAAAAGGAGAATACTTTGACTTTACAGTATCAGGTACAGTAAAGGGAAGTGAGAATATCAACTGGGAGATAGCAGCAGAAGATGTAACAACTGCTACTAAGAAAATAGATGGAAGTCTTATTAAGTTATACTTAACAAGTATAAATGAAGATGGAACAGAAACAGAAGTAATGGCACCAAAAACATATAAGAATGAAACAGGTGCTAATCAAACTACAGGAAGACCAACCAATATGATGAGTCTAGCAACAGGAACAACAAGCGCAAGTTTTTCTACTAAATATAGATTAAGAATGTACGTAGATGAAAGCTATAATCCCCAAGGAGATGGAGGAAGTTTATCATTTACAGTAAAAGTAAATGTTTATGGTAAAACAGGAATAAAATCAACAGGGGGAGCTACAACAAGTACAGGAGCAACAACTCTAATAGCAAAAGCAAATCCAGAAACACTAGATTATAATAATGCTACAACTGACCAAAAGAATCAAATGTGGACATTTCCTCATGAAGCAACAGAACAACTAGCAGCTACAACAGATTACCGTTATATAGGAGCAAATCCAAATAACTATGTAAAATTCAATGATGAATTATGGAGAATTATCGGAGTATTTGATGTAGATGATGGAACAGGAAAAATAGAAAAAAGAATGAAAATTATAAGAAATGAATCAATAGTAAATGTTGCTTGGGATAGTAATTATGGTTCCAATGAATGGAGTACAGCTTCGTTAAATGCAACACTAAATACAGGAACGTTTTACACAGGTCTAACAGACGCAGCAAAATCGATGATAGGAGATGCAAAGTGGTACTTAGGAGGTAGTAGTACTTATTTAGATGTAACATCGTCAATGTTTTATACAAGAGAAAGAGGAATAACAGTATATAGTGGAAGAAGTACAAATTGGACAGGGAAAGTAGGATTAATGTACCCAAGTGATTATGGATATGCAACAAGTGGAGGAAGCAGTAAAAATAGAGCAAGTTGTATGGCAAAAGCATTGTGGAATTGGTATGATAGTGAATATAGTTATAGTGATTGTTACAACAATGACTGGCTTTATAATTCAGAAAATCAATTGACAATGAGCCCGCGTGCCGATTTGTCTGATTATGTTTTCGGTGTCAAGGAAGGTGGCTTTGTCAGCGATTATAGTGCTGATGATTATCGTGCTAGCGCGCTCAGCCCAGTCGTACATCTAAAATCCACAATTAAGGTGATATCAGGATCAGGAACTGCAGCTTCTCCATTCATCCTGGGTTAAGATAGGGGGGCACTAAGACGCCGACCATGATGGCGAAGACCGATAGGAGGCAGCTATTGCTAAATATACAAGCTCGAAAATATAGGTTTGTAGTAACTATGTAGGTATTAATGTGTAGAAAAAGAAAACGTGAAGAAGAAAAAAATGTAGGATAATAGTGAGCGACTACTTGACCCAATTATTTTGCCTTTAATTCATCATATATATCAACATTATAAAACCTTATATAAAAGGCTGAGGGGTGTTTTAGAAAGTAATAACTGATAAACTGTTTACACTGTTATCATTAACTAAATTAGTCTAATTTTTGAAATATCTTGAAAAAGATATTTTTCTTTGCTATACTTTAAGCATAAGGTAAGGTGAGATATATATGGGTACTAAAGGTACACGAAAGAAAGTCATTAAAAAGACAGAAACAGATTTAGAGTTTGAAAAAGCTAAAAGAAATGTTAAGATGATTGGAATAGTTGCTACTATATTCTTATTCATTTTAGTTTTAATAGGATTTTTTACAGTAGGTAAAACATCTTACGCAGCATTACTTGAGTCATTACCAGAAACTTTTACAAGTAAATTAGGAAAGAATCCAACTTGTACTGATGATCAAAATTCACCAGCTTGTAATACATTAAGAGAGATTGGAACAATTGATATTTATTATGGTTTCCAAGCTAGTTATGGTGGAAAACTTGCTGATTTATTCTGTATTCAACATAATAAATCTATGGATGCTAGTGTTAACTATACTAAAGATGCTTCAGTATTAAGTACTTATCCAGGAATTGTTTATATCCTAGATAATAATAATTTTGATACTTCTAGTGGTAGTTGTAAAGCTAGTAAGAGTTGTACTGATGCACAATTAAATGAATATTTAACACAAATAGCTATTTGGTGGTATATTGATAAAGTTAATGGTTGTGATGATGAGAAAAACTATTCTGCTAAAGGTGTAGAAGCAAACATTACTGAAGATGAAGATGGAAAAACTAAGTATGATTCTAATGGAAAATATAACTTATATAATAACTTATCTGCTCTTGATAAGAAAGATATAAAAGCTAGTAAATATGCTAGTAAGATATCATCACTAGTAAATGGAGCTTTAGCATATAAAGGAGATACAGTAGCAGCTAATATTTCTTTACCAACAAAAGACAATATTACTTATACAGTAGATGGTAACAACATAGTTACAAATGCTATCACTCCAGCAAGTACAGCAACAAGTTTTTCAAGTTATACTGTAACAGTAAGTAATCCTCAAGTTAAAGTATTAAATACAAGTTTAGTTGAACAAACTACTTTTGGAAAAGGAGAAGCTTTTGTAATATCTATGCCATCATCTATCGCTAAAGATAATCAAATAGCAGTTGATGTTACTGTTGAAGGAACATTTAGTAAAAAAGATGCCTTCTTCTATAAACCAAGTGATACTTCTTTACAAACTACAGTATTAGGAGTAATTAATAACTCTAAACAAAAAGCTAGTTTAGGTTTAAATTACGAAATTGAACTAGGTCAAGGTAAATTCCGTAAAGTAGATGCTGAAACTTTAAAATATGTAGAAAACGCTACTTTATCAATCATGGATTCTAAAGGAACTACTGTTAGTACTTTTGAAACAAGTGATAAAGAAACAGTTATTACATTACCAGTAGGTAATTATACAGTAACAGAAACAAAAGTACCTGATGGCTATAGTGCTGAAAAAACAACTTATGAATTTGAAATTAAAAAGGATGAAACAACAGAAATTGTTTTAAAAAATACTAAACTAATTGATGTTCCAAATACAAAACTTAATATGACTTATATCTATGGAATTGGAATATCAGTAGTAGTTGTTGGTATTATCTTCATAGTAATAGCTAATAAATCTTCTAATGACAAAAAGAAGAAAAATTAACAAAAAAGGCCAACTTCTTCTAGTTGGTCTTTTCTTCCTTTTAATAGGAATAATAATAATTACTTATCTTCCTATTAAAACTATTAAAGATAAAGTATTTAGTGAAATGAAATTAGCTATTTATCAAGATGAAATAAATGAAGATAATGAAACTATAAATGATATTGGTACTAGTAAAGTAACTAATCCTACAGTACCTAATAATAATCAAACAGAAACTACTACTACAGCTCCTAAAAAATATATATCTTATACTTATATAGGACAATTAAGTATACCTAAAATTAGGTTTAAAAGAGGCTTTGTTAAAAAAGAATCTAAATATAATAATATTGAATATAACATAACTATTGCTAATGAAGCTGATTATCCTGATGTTAAAAATGGTAACTTCATTCTAATGGCACATTCAGGTGATGCCCCAATATCCTTTTTTGAACCACTTTATAAATTAGAACTAGGAGATATTGCTACCGTTAGTTATAATGCTAAAGCCTATTATTATAGATTAGTTAAAACTTATCAAGTAGAAAAGACTGGTAAGATAGCTATATATCGTGATTATAATAAAAAAACATTAACATTAATAACATGTACTCATGATGATTTAACTAAACAAAGTGTTTATATCTTTGAACAAACAAATGAATAGGAGGGAAAAATGGATTTAAATATTATAGATAAAATAACCTTATTCTTTAATCTTAGTACTAATTCTTTTCTAGCTATTGAAGAGTTATTAACTTTTATAATTATACTTATCTTTCTACTAGTTAACCTAAAATATAAAAATAGAAAAGTAAAAATATTTATTCCTTTTCTTCTTCTATTTATAATTAGTTTAGCTATCTTCTTATATGGAAGTAATATCTTATATGTTTTAGAAAAGATAATCAAAGGAGTAATTTATTCCTTATATTTTCCTAATATAGTATTTTATATAATTACCGTTATAATAAGTTTTATTCTTATGATATATACGATACTCTCTAATAAATTATCTAATAAAGCTAAAACAATTAACTATTTATTATTACTTACACATTTATATTTATTTATCCTATTTATTACTAATTGTTTGGAATTAAATGTATCACTAATTAAACCATCTAGGATATATAAATATGATCAGTTATATGTTCTAATACAAGCAAGTCAACTAATATTTATCTTAAATATTATTTATCAAAGTGTAAAGTATACTATAGGAAAATTGAAAAATGAAGCTAGCAATGGTATAATGGACAGGAAGTGAGGTTTGTTATGAAAGAAAAATTAACTAAACAAATTAAAAGAGGAAAAAGATATTTAAAAAGAGTTAAAAATGAACACTTAATTAAAAAATACTTTATGGATAATACACTCTTTTTAACTTTTGTTCTTGTATGTGTAATAAACTCTACTATGCTTAGATTCTTTACTATGCATACATTAGAAAATTATTTAGCTATTAAACCAATAATTGCAGATATTGGAATAGTAGTATTAGTAGGATCATTTTCTTACTTATTTAAAGGTAAAAAAAGATATACCTATTTATTAATAGCTAGTATTTTCTTTACAGCTATTTGTATGATAAACTCTATTTATTATACATTCTATACATCTTTTGCTAGTGCTTCTATGTTATCACTTACGCAGTTTATTGCACCAGTATCAGATGCTGTAGTTGAAAATGTTTTACAATTAAAAGATTTACTTTACTTAATACCATTTGCTTTCTTTGTTTTTACATATCATAGATTGTTAAAACAAGGTAAGTTTAAAAGATATAGTAAAGAAGAAAGAAAATATAATTGGTTTCATACTTTTATAGCAAGTGTTATTATTTTAATAGTATTTACTATTACCTTATCAGGACTTGAAATAGGTAGATTTGTTAAACAATGGAATAGAGAATATATTGTTATGAGATTTGGTATTTACCTATATCAAGGAAATGATGTTATTAAGAGTTTACAACCAAAGATAAGTGCTATGTTTGGTTATGATAATGCTAAAAAATCATTTGATGAATACTTTAAGGATAAGAGTGATACAAGAAATTATACTAATGAATATACGGGAGTATTAGAAGGTAAGAATGTAATTGTTATTCATGCTGAGAGTTTTCAAGATGTAGCACTTAACAGAACATTTAATGGGCAAGAAGTAACTCCTAATATGAATAAATTAATTAAAGAAGGATTATTCTTTAGTAACTTTTATTCCCAAGTAAGTGTAGGTACTAGTTCTGATACAGAATTAACCTTTAATACTAGTTTAATGCCTACTCAAAATGGTACTGCTTTTGTTAGTTATTTTGATAGGACATATAATGGTACTCCTAAGTTTATGAAAGAAAAAGGTTATTATACATTCAGTATGCATGCTAATAATGCTGACTTTTGGAATAGAAGAGCAATGCATGAATCTTTAGGATATGATAAGTTCTATAGTAAGGAAACTTATAAGACTGAAGGAGAAGAAATGATAGGATTAGGTCTTTCTGATAAATCATTCTTCAAACAATCAGTAGAAAAAATGAAGAAAATAAAACAAGACCATGATAAGTTCTATGGAATAGTTATATCACTATCAAATCATACACCATTTTCAGATGTTACTAAGTATGGGGAATTTAAAGTTACTATGAATGAAGAAGTTACTAATGGAGATGGAACAACTACTACTTTAGAACATCCTTATTTAGAAGGAACTAAACTAGGTAATTACTTTAAATCAGTTCATTATGCCGATGCTGCTTTAGGTGAATTCTTTACGGAATTAGATGAAGCAGGATTACTTGATAATACAGTTGTTATGCTTTATGGTGATCATGATGCAAGACTTCCAAAAGCTGATTATGTTAAAATGTTAAACTATGATATGACAACAAATAGTGTTAAATCTAGTGATGATCCTACTTATCAAGAATTTAATAGTTATCATTATGAATTAAATAGAAAAGTACCTTTCCTTATTTGGACAAAAGATGATACCATTAAACCAAAAGAAGTAACAGATGTTATGGGAATGTATGATGTACAACCTACTATCAGTAATATGTTAGGTTTCTATAATAAATATTCTTTAGGTCATGATATCTTCCAGATAAAAGATAATAATATAATAACATTCCCTAATGGTAATTGGTTAACTAATAAAGTTTATTATAATAGTCAAAAAGGTGAATATATGTCTTTAAAAGATGAAGTAATTAGTGATGATTATATCAAAGAAAATAGTGAATATACAGAAAAACTACTTGATGTTTCTAATAATATAATTGTCTTTGATCTATTAAATAAAGATAAGAATGAAAATAGAGCAGTTAAGGAGGAATCTAGTAAATGAAACTAAAAAAGAAAGTAAAAAGATGTTTAGTCATTGGTAGTACACTTTTGGTAGCAGGAGCTGGTATTCTTGCTTATGATGTTTATTTTAAACCTACAACTACTGTTAAAAAAGCAACTGTTTTAACAGAAATAAAAGGGTATGGTTATACGTTAAAATCTAATAAGAATTCTCGTTATAAAAAAGAATTTGCTAATCTTACGGAAATATTAAAGAAAAGTAATGTTGATGAAGAAGAATATGCTAAAGAGTTAACTAAGTTGTTTGTTCTAGATTTTTATACTTTATCTAATAAAGTAGCTAATACTGATGTTGGTGGGATTGATTTTGTTCATACTGATGCTAAGAATAATTTCTTAGAAAAAGCAGAAGATACTATTTACAAATATGTAGAAAACAATATGTATGGTGGAAGAAAACAGGATTTGCCAACTGTTAAAGAAGTAACAATAGATAACATTGTACCTACTACTTATACTATAAATAAAGTAGTAGATGGTAAAGCTTATAAAGTAACTGCATCTTGGACTTATGATAGTGAAAATGATTATCAAAATAAAGCAACATTTATTTTTGTTCATGAAGATAAAAAGTTATCATTAGTAGAAATGGAGTAATTTAATCACACATGCTCTTTGTGGTAACTAATGAATAAAAAATAAAGTGAAGTAGATATAATAAATTGAAAATTGAGAGAGAAAGGTCAAGTAGTTGCGAAAGAGTAAGGTCTTGACCTTTTTTAGTGTATAACAAGAGAATAGAATTGTTAAAACAATATTTAGTATTACTGTACAAGATTACAATGGTTTGAAAAGAACTTAGATATATAATTATTAGATATACTTATATCTTGAGTAGTTTAAAACTTTTTCTTTAAATTACTAATAATTAATGATATTATATTATTGTTATTAAAGGAGTTGATCTTTGATGGAAAGATTACAAAAAGTTATTGCTGCTAGTGGAATAACTTCAAGAAGAAAAGCTGAGAAGTTAATGCTTGAAGGTAGAGTTAGTGTTGATGGGAAAGTTATTAGAGAGTTAGGTTATCAAGTAACTGGTAAAGAAAGAATTGAAGTTGATGGAGAAATATTAACTAGGGAAGAAAAAGTTTATTTCTTACTTAATAAACCAAGAGGTGTTATTACTAGTGTTAGTGATGATAAAAATAGAAAAACTGTAACTGATTTAATACCAGTTAATGAAAGAATTTATCCTGTTGGTAGATTAGATTATGATACTACTGGTGTTTTATTACTTACCAATGATGGAGAGTTTGCTAATCTTTTAATGCATCCTAATAAAGAAGTTAGTAAAGTATATCTTGCTAAAGTTAAAGGTATTGTTAGAGGTGATACTATTGCTAAACTTAAAAGTGGTGTTATACTTGATAATAAGAAAGTAAGATGTGCAAGAGCTAAAGTTAAAAGAATAGATTATAAGAATGGTACTTCTTTTGTAGAATTAACTATTCATGAAGGTATTAATCATCAGGTTAAAAGAATGTTAAATGAAGTTGGTTTTGAAGTATTAAAACTTACTAGAGAACAAGTTTATTTCTTTACCTTAGATGGTTTAAAGAGTGGAGAATATCGTCCTTTAACTAAGAAAGAAGTAGCTAAAGTATATGCTTTAGAAAAGAAAATGACTAAGTAAAAACTTGGTCATTTTTAAATATACTCAATTGGTACTAAATAGTTATTATTGTCTAGTGCATTAATATCTCTACAAAGACATAATACAATACCATTTCCCTTATTCATGTTAAATTTATCTATTACATTAAAGTTTTTAATAGCACTAATTCCTAGGTTACTGCTTTTCTTAATTTCTACTGGATATACAGTATTATTATTAATAATTAATAAATCAATTTCTTTCTGATTATTATCACGGTAGAAATATAAATATCTTTTAGGGTCAATACCATTATTACTATAAGACTTGATAATTTCACTTATTATATAGGTTTCAAAAATTGCTTCACTATAAGAACTTTTTTCTAACACCTCATTATCAGTATATCCAGTTAAATAACAAGCGTGTCCTGTATCCATAAAATAAACTTTTTGAGTTCTAACTGCTCTAGTGGCATTATTATTAGAATAAGATTGTAGCAAATAAATAATACCTGTATTCTTTAGAATTGAAATCCATTCCTCTGCTGTTTTACCATCGATTCCAATTTCTGTTCCTATTTTGCTAGCATTGAACTCTTGTCCAGTTCTTGCTGCTACTGCTGATATAAATTTAGTAAATTTTATTTCGTTTTTAATATTTATTAATTGTCTAATATCTCTTTCAATATAAGTTCTTATATAGTTACTATAATAATTCTCTATAGATACTTCTCTTCCTGCTTGAACATCAGGGTAACTACCTTTTATAATACGTTCAAATATTTGGTTAGTGGATAACCTTTTAGTAGGTTTTACTTTTCTAATGATGTCGATTTGTGGGTTAAAGATTGGTTCTTCCATTTTATATAATTCTCTATCTGAGAAAGCGAATAAATCAAATATTCCAACTCTTCCTGCTAGAGATTCATAAACATCTTTCATTGTTTCAAATACTCTGCTACCTGTTTGTTAGATAATACATAGTACCAGCTTCTTCTTTACTATTAAATATTTCATTTTGTCTTGCTTCATCAATAATTATTTTTATATAAGTTAAAAGATTAGGAGCATATTGAAATTCATCAATTATTAGTGGTGCTTCATGTGTTCGTAAAAATAATTCAGGGTCTTCATTAGCTTGGGTTCTTATTAACATATCGTCTAGAGTAACATAGTTAATTTTTTTTACTGGATTTAAGTTTTAAATAATTGAGTAGGGTTGTTTTACCTACTTGTATTGGTCCTATAACCATAATTACAGGATATTTTCCAATAAATTTTTTTATTGTTTTTTCCATTGTTCTACTAACATAGTCCATAATTATCACCTCATTTGCTAATGTTATATTACGGATATTATAATTTAGCACTATTTTTGAAGAATTTACTGGTTAAATTGTTTTTTTGACAATATCATTAACTTATGCTATTATTGGTATGTAAGCAAGGAAACTTGCATAAAATAAAAAGGATAACATTTAATCTTGCAAGTGAATGTCTCCTCCATTAATGGGTTTGACACTCTATCAGTGCTGTAGAGTGTCTATTTTTTTATTGCTAATACCAGTAAGGTAGAAAGTAATAAAATGATAGCAATGAGCTTTAGAACCTTTATTATAAAAGTTTTAGTTTTCATTAATATCTACCTCCTTTCTCTTATGAGATTGGAAGGCGACACTCACATTAAATGTTCCTGATAAAATTGTATAATAAATGGATTTATAAAGCAAAAAAAATAAGACTCTAGGATAATTACCTAGAGTCTTATTCATCATCTTTAATAGTACCAGTTGGGCATGAGTCAATAGCATCTTTTACATCATCAATGTTTTCATCTTTAGCATCACTATTAACTACTTTGCTAAGTACTTCATCATCTTCAATAGCACCAGTTGGGCATGAGTCAATAGCATCTTTTACATCATCAATGTTTTCATCTTTAACATCACTATTAACTACTTTGCTAAGTCCTTCATCATCTATTTCAAAAACATCAGGACAAATAGCTGCACAAGCACCACAACCGATACAAGCATCACGATTAACTTTTACTTTCATAAATTTCCTCCTTTCCCAATTATATAGCATTATCTACCAATTAGTAAAGTGTTTTCTCTTTCCAAAATTAATTAGATGTGATATGATTATCTTAGATAAGAGTAGGTGATACAAGTTGAATAATGGAACTAGTAGTAGAGTTAATAGATATGAAGGAACTAAAACTGTGGGGACTAGAACTAATAGAAACAAAAATTTATATGATGATCTTAATAACTTTGAAAGATACACTAATTTTACCGATGTTTCAAAAATAGAAGCTGTACCATTAGAAACATTAAGGGAGAATGCTAATAAAAGAGAAGGATATCGTTACTTAAAAGATTATGATTTAGTAGAAAAAAAGAAAGAAAGAAAAGAATTAGATGATTTTAATTATTTATTTCGTAATACTAAAAGTAATTATAATTTAAAAGAAACATTAGAAGAAGCAAGAGAAACACGGGAAAAAGATGAATTAGAGAGAAAGAGAAAATTAAGAAATGAGAAGTATAATATTTTAGAAAGTAGTGAAGAAGAACTTAATGAGTTTAAAGAAGAACAAAAAAGAAAACATAAACCAATTGAAAATGAAGAGGAATTAGAAGAATTAATTAATACTATAACTAGTAAAGAAGTAAGAGAAGAATTAGATAAAGAAAAGAAAAATAGTTTATTAAGTGATTTGATGGCTACTAGTAATTTAGAAGAAGTAGTAGAACCAATTAAAGAAGAAGAGATAAGTAAACCACTAAAAGAAGATATAGATAAGTCTTTCTATACTAAGTCAATGGATTTAAAGAGTGATGATTTCTTTGATGATGATGAAAATAAAAAAGAACCAGTAATATTTAATATTTTAAGAGTTGTTTTATCACTTATTTTAATAGTATCAGTTGGTTTTGCTGTATACTATATAGTTACTAACTTTTAATGACTAATTTAAAATTAGTATAAAATTTAGTTAAAAATATTAATGTTTTATGTTATTATAGTTAATGTTAAGAAATAGATTGGGGGAAAATGTCATGAACTTATCTTTTGATTTGAATGATTATCTTTTAATCTGGAATTTACTTTTTCTACCATCTGTTACTAATGATATTCAAAGATTAAAAGAAAAACTTTGGAAGAATTATCGTCATCTTTATAAAGACTTATATAAAGAAGAAGCAAAAATTTTAAAAGATCCTAAAAACTATATACCTGATGATGATACTATTTTTGATATGGTTAAGGAAACAGAGGCTTATAAAAGAATAAGAAGAGAAACGGAAGAATATCGTCTTTTTCTAGTCCATTATTATAACGAAATGAAAAAAGAATTTACTATCTTTTTTAAACAACTAGTTCGTTTTGATGTTAAAATGTATCATGTTTTAGTTATTAATCCAAGACTTAATACAGTAGAGATGAAGACTGTAAAAGGTAGAAAAGTTAATACTATTTCTTGGGGAATGATGTCAGATCAAGAAGATGGTGAAATAGCTATTATAAATATTTTAAGTCATATTTTAAAAAAAGAATTAAAAGATTATGAGAGTGATTATAAAGAAATAGTAGAAGCTATTATAGAACTTACTATTGATAATGAATTAGCTACTAGAATAAAGGGGAAGAGTTGTTATTTAAAAGGAGATAGCTCCTTACGGTTCTTAAAAAAACAAATATATCCATACTTTCTAATGTATCTTGGAAGTAGTAAAGATGATATGCTTAAATATATGGTTAGAGATGGAATAGTCTTTGATATAGATAAGTATAATCTAAGAAGAAGTATTACGGCTTATAATTTAAAAGAATTTATTACTTTTTGCATAGAAAATCAAAAATATATTTTGAAAATAGAAGAACTAGAAATTATTTGAGTGGGGGATGTATTATGCAAAAAGAAGTTAGTATTTTATTAGATAAAATGGGGATTGATTATACTAATTCTTCTTTTTTTGACTCTTTAAGACTTGAGAAGGTAGTAGTAGATAAAGATAGTGGTGATTGGAGTTTTTATCTTTTAAGTGATGTATTACCAGATATAGATAGTTATTTAAAGATAGAAAAGAATAAGAAAAAGATAGCATCAAATATCTATTATAATATAACTAATTTAGATAATAATATACTACTTAGTTATTATGAACCATTATTAGAACTTGCTAAGGAAGAGGGATTAATTAGTATAACAGAGCCATATCTATCTAACTTAATATTAGAAGATGGTAAATTATTATTAATAGCTAGTAATATAATAGAAGAGAAAAGATTAATAAAGATAAGAGATATTATAAGTACTTATTATAAAAGATTAGGATATGAAGAAGAAATAGAAATACTAATAAGAGAAAATACTGCTATTAAAGAAGAGATTGCTAAGGAATTAGAAGAGATAAAGATTCCGGTAGTTAGAGAAGAGATAAAAGAAGAAAAGAAAGAGTTTAAAAACTTTACGCCGGGGCCACGTCCTAGAAGAAGTAAAAAAAGAGATGAAGGATGTATTTTAGGACTTGATATTAAACAAATGCCTATTAAAATAAGTATGATTCAAGGAGAAGATAATAATGTTATTGTAGAAGGTAATGTTTTTGGGGTTGATTACTTTGAATCAAGTAAGAGTGAGTTTAGAATAATTACTTTAAAAATAACTGATTATACTGATAGTATATTATGTAAAGTATTTTGTAATGAACAAGATGAGTATGAAAGACTTTGTAAAGAACTTAAAGTAGGAAGAGACTTATTAATATCTGGTTATGTAAAGGAAGATAATTTTGCTAAAGAATTAGTATTAAATGCTCGTGATATAATGCCTGTTACTAAACATAAAGAAGAGATTAAAGACTTAAGTGAGAGAAAAAGAGTAGAGTTACATGCTCATACTAAGATGAGTCAGATGGATGGGGTAGTAGATGAAGTTGATCTTGTTAAGCAAGCGATTAAATGGGGACATAAAGGTATTGCTATAACTGATCATAATGGTGCTCAAGCTTTTCCTCACGTTTATAACTATGTAAGAGACTATAATAAAGGAAAAGAAGAAAATGAGAAGTTTAAAGCTATCTATGGAACAGAACTAGTTATGGTAGATGATAGGGTTGATATTGTTATTCGTCCTAATAATGATGTCTTACTAGATGATACTTATGTTGTCTTTGACTTTGAAACAACTGGATTTAATGCCGGTGGTGCTGACTCTATCATTGAAATAGGGGCAGTTAAGATGAAAGGTGGAACAATAGTAGAAAAGTATGATGAATTAATCAATCCAGGACGTCCTCTTCCACAAAAAATAGTAGATGTTACTAATATTACAGATATGATGTTAGAAGGTAAAAGATGTGAAGAAGATGCTATTAAAGATTTTATTAACTGGTTTGGTGATTTACCAATGGTTGCTCATAATGCTAAGTTTGATGTTTCTTTCTTAGAGATGGCTTATGAGAAATATAATCTTGGAGAATTTAAAAATCCTGTTATTGATACCTTAGAATTATCACGTACTCTTGATAATAATTATGCAAGACACAGTTTGTCAGCCTTAGTTAAAAGATATAATGTACCTTGGGATGAAAATGCTCATCATAGAGGTGATTATGATGCTGAAGGAACAGCTTTAGTATTCTATAAAATGCTAGAAAAGTTAAATAATCGTAATATTGAGACGATGGAACAACTTGCTAATATGATTGATCAAAGTGAGATGTATAAGTATGGTACCTTAAATCATATTAATATTTTAACTCTTACTAAGAAAGGACTTAAAAACTTATTTAAAATAATTTCTTATGCTAATACAACCTATTTATATAAAACACCAAGAATACCAAGAAGTATTGTGGAAGAGTACCGAGAAGACTTATTAATAGGTAGTGGTTGTTATGAGTCAGAAGTCTTTCGTCAAGCGAAGAGTAAAAGTGAAGAAGAACTATCAAATATCATAAGATTCTATGACTATGTAGAAGTACAACCACCAGAGTGTTATAGACATTTGATTGATACTAATGATTTTGGTACGGAAGTAGAATTAATCGCTCATTTAGAAAAAATTATTAGAACTACTATTGAGGCTGGTAAGCTAATAGTAGCAACAGGAGATGTTCATCACTTAACAAGAGAAGATAAAATATATAGAGAAATAATTGTTAATCAAAAAGTACCAGGTGGAGGACGTCATCCTTTATCAAGAGGAGGAATTAAAGAAATACCATCTAATCATTTTAGAACTACTGATGAGATGCTTAATGATTTTTCTTTCTTAGATGAAGAGACAAGAAACTTAATAGTAATAGATAATCCTAATAAAATACTTGGCATGGTAAATGAGATTGAGGTTATTATTGAAACAGGAGGTATACCTTTCTCACCTAAGATTGATAAGAGTGTAGAAACAGTTACTGATTTAGTTTTTACTAGGGCTTCAGATTGGTATGGGGATCCCTTACCTTATAATATAGAAGAACGTATTAGTAAAGAACTATATGGTGATGGAATCTTTGAAGCGATAACTGATGAGATAGAACGAGATAATATTAAGGAAGAAGATAAGACTAGGGAAACATTTAAAAGATTACATGATACCTTATTAAAAGGATTTGATAGTGTTAAAGATAAGATTAGAGAGAACTTGAAAATTAAAAATCCAGAGATGAGTGATGAAGAAGTAGAAAAAGCATTACCTAAGAAATTAGGTGGAGTTATCGGTGGAGGATTCGATGTTATTTACTTAATCGCTCAAAAACTAGTTAAACACTCTAATGATGATGGTTATATTGTTGGTTCACGTGGTTCTGTTGGTTCTAGTTTCGTAGCAACTATGATGGGAATTACTGAAGTTAATGCACTTCCTGCTCACTACTTATGTCGTAATAAAGACTGTAAGTATTCAGAGTTTATGGATGAGGCTGGGGAACCTTACGGAAAAGAG
>RKAV01000065.1 GCA_014846175.1 bacterium
TTTATCTATAACTGTTTCTTTTTTAGTATCAAGTATTTCTACTTCATCAGTATAAAGAGCTTCATTTCTTTTAGTTCTTTTTCTAATAGGTTTATTTTCTTCTTCTTTTTCTTCTATAAGATTATTATCTTCTAATAATTTATCTATTTCATTTTTAGTAATTGTTCTAGTATTATTTTTATTACTACTCTTAGCTTTATTTTTCTTTTTTGCCATATCACTCACAACCTTTTTAATAATTCTACTTCATTATATAACATAGAAAAAACTATTTACAAGTATTATTTATAAATAGTTTTAGTTTTTAATCTTTATAGCTATTTTTATAACTACCGTCTTTAATGGCTTCTAACCATTCTTGATTGTTTAAATACCAGTCAATTGTTTCTTTAATACCTTTCTCAAAAGTATAAGTTCTCTCCCAGCCGAGTTCTTTCTCTACTTTACTAGAATCTATAGCATATCTTAAGTCATGTCCTTTTCTATCTGTAACAAACTCTATTAAGTCTTCACTTTTACCTAATTGCTTTAATATTATTTTAACTATTTCTAAATTAGTTCTCTCAGAGTGTCCTCCAAGATTATATACTTCTCCACTCTTTCCATTTCTAACGATTAAATCAACACCAATGTTGTGGTCAATGACATGAATCCAATCACGAACATTCTCTCCTGTTCCATAAACTGGAATTTTTTCATTATTTAATGCCTTTGAAATAGTAAGTGGTATTAACTTTTCTGGAAACTGATATGGTCCATAATTATTAGAACAACGACTAATAGTGGTATTTAAACCATAAGTTCTGTGATATGCTCCTACTAATAAGTCTGCACTAGCTTTACTAGTTGAATATGGACTTGATGTATGAATTGGTGTTGTTTCTTTGAATAATAAATCTTTTCTATCAAGTGGTAAATCACCATAAACTTCATCAGTTGATACTTGATGATATCTTGATACATTATATTTTAAACATGCATCCATTAATACTTCTGTTCCTATTATATTAGTTCTTAAGAATAGTTCTGGATCTTTAATCGAATTATCAACATGACTTTCTGCTGCAAAGTTAATTACTACATCAAACTTTTCTTTTTCAAATAATTCATATACAAAACTTCTATCAGTAATATCACCATGAACAAACTTATAATTAGGTTTTCCTTCTAAATCTTTGATATTATTATAGTTACCAGCATAAGTTAAAGCATCTAAACAAACAAAATAATCATCACTATATTTATTAACTACATAATGTAAGTAATTACTACCAATAAAGCCTGCTCCTCCTGTTACTAAAAATTTCATTATTATCAATCCTCCTATAATTATTCTAACAATAATTGGTAAAAAAATAAAGAAGGATATAGATATTTTTATTTGTCCTTCTTTCTCTTTTCAAAATTACTATTTTTTAGAATAGAATAATCAAATACTTTTCTAAAATATGAATCTTTATTTTTTGCATAGTAACCATTTATTACTTTTTTAGCATACTTATATTCGTTATAATCTTTATTTGAATAACAGTTTACAAAGCTTTTATCAATTTTATCTAAATAGTTATTTCCCATACACTTGTTAGTGATTGCTAAATAGTGTAACTCTGCTAAATTAGTAGAACAATATTTTTCTAAATACTTATTTATGATAAAAGAAGATGCTTGAAACCTTGGATTAAGTTCCATAAAATAAACATTATCATTGTTATCAATAATATAATCTATTCCAACTATCCCTTGATAACCTAATTGTTTTAGTTCTAACGCAACAGTATTTGCATAATCATTAATCTTATTAATAGCTTTATCCTCTAATTTGCTAGCATAAATAAAATCTGCCCCAACATATTTAAATCTATCATTTATTTGTTTAATTAATTGAACAGAAATTGGTAATTTTATTGTTTCATATTTACCAATTACTAAAGTAATATTAACAGGAATATTATCAAGATACTTAGAAAGAAAATATTTATTATCAAGGTAATCACTATATTTATTAAATTTTTCTAAGCTATCAATATAAAAAGTATTATTACCCCCTGCTCCTATCCTACCTTGTATAACAAATTTATGACTTTTAGTTATTTCTTTGGCTTTTTCATAAGAGATTTTTTTATCTATCCAAGTAGTCTTTACAACAGGAACATTATCTTTGATTAAATCTCTTATATATTTTTTATCATTAATCTTATCTATTAGAGCATAATCTTTTTCAAAAGTAATATCAAACTGTGTTTGATCACTCAATAAATCCTTAATCTTTTTATTAAAAGCTAAAAAAGTAGCATCAGGATTATTCTTTGTAATTCTAGACATATTTTTAACGATAAATTCTTTGTATTCTTTTTTAAATTCATCAGTATCTCTATTTTTAATCATATCTTTAGAATAATAAATATTACCCTTTTCATTATTAGGATTAAGAGTAATAGAACCCGTTAAAAATTCTTCATTATAAATAGCATTATTAGCATTAAATCCTACATAGTATATTTCTTTTTTACTATTAATATTTATAACTTTATTAAACATAGCATTAGCTTCAAATTTACCTTCTAGAAATAGTTGCTTTATTTCTTTAGAGGAAGCCCACATAACATCATTTACCTCTTCTATTTGAATACTAACATCATTAAGAGATACATCTTTCTTAAAAAGCCATACATCTAATATATCAGGACAGTTTTTATAATATCTTCTAGTCCTCCCGATAAGAGTTGCTTCACTTTCTGAAACATCAATTCCAAGTTACTCTTTAGTCTCTCTAATAGCAGCTTCTTTTGAAGTTTCACCAATTAAGGATGACCCACCAGTGCATTCCCACATAAGAGGATGACTTTTGTTAACAGAGCGTTGTGTTATTAAAAACTCATTTTTATCATTCATTATCCAAACATTAACTACTAAATGAAAATCATCATCATTTAGTTTTGTTCCTCTAATTGCTAACTTTTTCTTTTTCTTTCCTTCATAATCATATAAATCCCAATATTCCGTATTCATCACCTAACATTATTTGAGTTTTTTTATTAATACTGACGTATCTTTCTTAACAGTAATGTCATTAATTACTTCTTTAAACATTGGATCCATATAAACTGAAGAATTATAAGTAATACTATAGTTATAATCAAATTCTTCTAATGGTTCTGATGAACACATTACAATAGGCAAATCAGTAAGTCTAAAACGTTTTCTCACTTCTTCTACTATATCTTGTCCAAAAGGTTTAGTTTTCCAGTCATCATCATATATAGGTAGATAGTTATCACATATTAACATATCAAATGGTTCTAAATCATTATCTTGAACATTATGTTGCAAAATACTTATTAAACCACTATTTCTTGATTTAGCCCAAGTTATCTCTGATTCAACATCTACTTTTTCAAGTATCTTTTTAATATTATCAAATTTAAATTCATTATCATCAATTACTAAAATTTTCATATTAATCCTCTTTTCTATATATTACATAATAAATACCAAACAAAAATGTATTAAATGAAAAACCTCTATTTCTTATAGCCTCAACATTATCACCAATGTAAGCATTTATTAAATCATCATCATTTTTGTTTTCTGTATTAGCACCACAGTTTGAAAAATTATTCATAAATTCACTCCTCGTTATAGTTAAGTATAGCATAAAATAGTAAGAAATATAGTAAAATTGTCCTATTTTATTGAAAATTGCTTGATTTTATCCCCTTTATGATATAAACTAAATTTAGTTGGGAGGGAATATGTATGAAAAAAGCTTTATATGTTTTAGCATTATCTATGTTCCTATTAGTTGGAACTAATGTAAGTGCTATGACAAAACAAGACTTAAAAGCTAAATTAACAGATACTTATACAGTTGGAGGAAAACAAGTTAGTGCACCTGCAAATATTGTTACAGAAATCGAAAGATATTTAAACAAATATGATTTATCTTCTAAAGATTGTGACTATATTGCAAAGAAATTTGATGAAGCTTTAAAAGTTGTTCAAGAAGCTGGAGCTACTGATTTTACTTCATTAAGTGATAGTGATAAATCTAAATTAGTTTCAATTGCAAGTGATGTTTCTAAAAACACATCTGTTAAAGTTACATTAACTAAAGGTGGTAAGTTAACTATTTATGAATCAGATGGTAAAACTCCATTTACTGTTATTACTGACAAGGATAATGGAATTCAAAATACTAATAATAACTACTTAGTTATAGTAATCGCTAGTGTAATTTCTTTACTTGGTGTAGTAGTTATTACTAAAAAAATGGCAGGAACAAATGCTTAAAAAAATTTGCAAATTAGGAAAAGAAATTGCCAAGGAATTAACAATTTCTTTTTTTATTTCATCTTTACTAATTGTACTTTGTTTTTTCTTTTTTGGTAAGAAAATAGATACTTATATTTCTTTAGTAGATATGATTACAATTGGAAAGACGCAAAGTAAAGCTCAAAATTTAAAGTTTGATTCGGTTAAAAAAAGACTAGCGGTTTATCCGAATTGGGGAACTGTATGGGCAACTATTGAAATTCCAAAGATTGGTATTAGTATTCCTGTCTATCATGGTGATACACTTGATATTATAAAATATGGTGCTGGTCACTATTCTGGTAGTTACTTCCCAGGCGAAGGTGGTTCTATTATTATACCAGCTCATAACAGTAGAAGTCATTTTATGAATATCTATCAGTTAACAGCAGGTGATACAATAACTATCAAAGCAAGTTATGGAACTTTTACCTACAAAGTAAGAGAAGGGAAAGTGATTAGTGATAAAGATATGGATAGCTTACCTATTCAAAATAAAAAGGAAGAATTAATGCTATATACTTGTTGGCCAGTAACAACTATTGGTTTTAAATCTAAAAGATATGTAATATATGCAGAGTTAGAAGGTGCTACTTATGAGTAAAAAGTTAAAGATGTTATCATTTTATTTCTACTTGTTATTACTAACTATCTTATTATTAGGAACAACATTAATTTCTACTATAAGAGCTACTGTTCTAAGACCAAATTATATTATAAATAACTTAGAAAAGATAAATTATTATGATAAAGTTTATAATTCTATCAATGAAGAAATGCAAAACTATCTTATTCAGTCTGGTCTTACTAGTGAAGTATTAAGTAATATTTATACTAAAGAAGATATTAAGAATAGTTTAAATAATGCTATTTATACTTTCTATAATAATAAAAAAGTTAGTGTTGATACTAATAATGTTAAAACTAATTTAGAGGATAATATTAATAATTATTTAATAAAACATAATATTGTAATAACGGAAAAAGAAGGATTAGATTTATTTGTTAAACAAATGGAAGAAATTTATACCAATGAAATAATGATTAGTTCTAAGATTAATAATTTTAACGTTTATTTAGCTAAAGTTATAAAACTAGCTGATATAGCAATAATAGTTTTAGGTATTACTACTCTAGTTTTATTAGTATTTGGTTATTTCTTTTATAGAAAAAATATACTTACTATATCCTTAGCTAGTGCTGGTGAACTATTAGTTTTAAGTAATTATTTATTATTTAATAAGATTGACGTTAAAAATATTCTATTTTGGAGTGATAATATTTCCTTAGTTATTAAAACAGTAATTCAGGATATGTCTAGTAAGATTTATTTCCTAGGATTTAGTTTTATTATCAGTGCTATTATCATTGAAATTGTTTATTATATAACAAGAAAAAACAAAGTTAGATAATGTCTAGCTTTGTTTTTTTAATTATAATTTATGAGCTTAAACAATTAATTGGTAACCCACTTTCCTTTTTACCTGTAGCAGTTAAAACCATTAAAAGTGAAAGATTATTAATCATAAAGTTCTTCAACTAAATAAGTATCATACCCTTCATATTGATAACTTGCATCTATTCCTTTCATAAGTACTTGTCTATCATCTATCTTATCAGTTAAGGCATTTTTCAATAATAATCTTAGTTCTAAATCTTTTATTGGACTTCTTTCCATGCAAGTAAATAATCTTCCTTATTTATTTTTTAGCATAATATATCACTGCTAACACATTTTTATCTTTAAACTATTTTCTTAATTCTTCTAACATTTTATTTTCTAAATTATCAATATCTGTAAAAAATAAATTAGTTCCTCTCTTCTTTAGCCCAATCATATTTTTAAATAAACCTTTTATTTCATTTTGCAAATCAGTTGGAACATTTAACGGAACACCATCCACAGTATGTATGTGATCAATATACTTTTCTAATGTAGGAAACGCATTTTGGAGAAGTATTGCTACATCCATATCTGCCATTTTTCTAATTATAATTGTATTACAAAATCCATATCTTTCTATTTTCTTTTCAATTATTTTTTCATATTTATCCACTTTAGAGCTCATTGGTATAAACCATAAAATATTTTTATCCTTAATAGTAAAATAAGTTGGTCTTTTTTTACCTCTTTCATGATTTTGCATTAAACTATCATCATTTACAACATCAAAATATTCATCTTTTATATGATATAAATAACCAGTTTTAATTTCCATACAAGCACCTCCGTACATAAATATATCATAATGCAAAAAGAAACTCCATCATTTGATGAAGTTTTTCTACATTTTCAACCAGGATCATTTATTAGTCGCACCACCTGGAAGCGAAAAACATTGTCGCCTGGAATCATTTATTATTCGCGCCATCCAGAAGCGAAAAACATTTTCACACTCTTCAGTGCAATTTAAATATACTATATTTTAATGAAAATGTCAAATAGTATATCTATTAATAGCTTATTCAAAAATTATTTATATTATACAATTTATACAAATTTAATTTTAAAGCTTGTTATTTTTTTTAATTGCAGCTTGAGCAGCAGCTAATCTTGCAGTTGGAACACGATATGGACTACAAGAAACATAAGTTAAACCAGTTCTATGACAAAAATCAATACTAGCTGGGTCTCCACCATGTTCACCACAAATACCAAGGTCAATATCAGGTCTTACACTTTTACCAAGTTTTACTGCCATATCTACTAATTTACCAACACCTTCTTGGTCTATTGTAGCAAAAGGATCTTGTTCAAATATCTTTTTAGTATAATAATCTTTTAAGAATTTAGAAGCATCATCTCTTGAAAAGCCATAAGTAAGTTGGGTTAAATCATTAGTACCAAAGGAGAAGAAACTAGCTTCTTCAGCAATCTTATCAGCAATAACACAAGCTCTTGGTATTTCAATCATTGTACCAACCTTATAATTAAGT
This sequence comes from bacterium, assembly GCA_014846175.1. Taxonomy (GTDB): domain Bacteria; phylum Bacillota_I; class Bacilli_A; order RF39; family UBA660; genus Onthousia. The sequence continues at coordinate 7,249 of RKAV01000065.1, forward strand.
TTCTTACCACTTTCTTTAATGATTTCATCAGCTGTATCACAAACTATCTTTTTAATATAAGAAAGTTCATTTGTTGTTCCAACAAGTGGAATCATAATTTCTGGAGTAACTTCTATACCCTCATTCATAACTTCTAATGCTGCTAGAACTACTGCTTTTGTTTGCATAACAGCAATTTCTGGATAAGTAATAGCAAGACGACAACCTCTATGACCCATCATAGGATTAAATTCTTTTAAAGACTCTACTCTATTCTTTAAATCAGTAAAACTCATATCTAAAGTAGGAGCTAGCTCTCTTATCTCTTCATCAGTATGTGGTAAAAATTCATGAAGTGGTGGATCTAAGTATCTAATTACTACTTCATATCCTTTCATTGTTCTAAACAAACCTTTAAAGTCTTCTTTTTGATAAGGTAAAATCTTAGTTAAGGCTTCTTCCCTTTTTTCTTTAGTATCAGCTGTAATCATTCTTCTAAAATTAAAGATTCTATCTTTATCAAAGAACATGTGTTCTGTTCTACATAGTCCTATTCCTTCAGCACCAAAGTCTCTTGCTACTTTAGCATCTCTTGGATTATCAGCATTTGCTCTTACTCTTAATTTTCTAACACTATCAGCCCAACTCATAAATGTTTCAAAATCACCACTTATAGTAGGTTCAACTGTTAAAATCTTTTCTCCATAAACATTACCAGTGCTACCATCAAGTGATAAATAATCTCCTTCATGATACACTCTTCCAGTAGCAGTAGTTACTGTCTTATTAACTTCATCTACTATTAAACTACCACACCCAGAAACACAACAAGTTCCCATTCCACGAGCAACAACAGCTGCATGAGAAGTCATTCCTCCTCTTATTGTTAAAATTCCATGTGCTAGATTCATACCTTCTATATCTTCAGGTGATGTTTCACTTCTTACTAAGAGTAAATCTTTTTCTCCCCTCTCATGAGAAGCCATAACATCTTCTGCTGTAAAATAAATCTTACCTGTTGCTGCTCCAGGTGATGCTGCTAATCCTTTAGCAATAACTTCTGCTTTACTCAAAGCATCAGAATCAAAGGTCTTATGTAACAATTGATCAAGACTAGAAGCATCTACTTTCATTAAGGCTTCTTCTTTACTAATCATTCCTTCTTCTACCATATCAACAGCTATTTTTAAAGCAGCAGTAGCAGTTCTTTTACCATTTCTTGTTTGTAACATATAAAGTTTACCATCTTCAATAGTAAATTCCATATCTTGCATATCTTTGTAATGATTTTCTAGGATAGAACAAATTCTTTCAAATTCATTATAACACTCTGGCATTACTTCTTTTAAAGTAGCGATTGGTTGTGGAGTTCTAATTCCTGCTACTACATCTTCTCCTTGAGCATTCATTAGATATTCACCAAATAAAACTTTCTCTCCTGTCGCTGGATTTCTTGTAAAAGCAACTCCTGTACCAGAAGTATCTCCTTTATTTCCATAAACCATTTGTTGAACATTAACAGCTGTTCCCCAATTAGATGGTATATGGTTAAGACGGCGATAAGTTTTTGCTCTATCTGTATTCCAACTTCTAAATACAGCTTTAATAGCTTCTAATAATTGAACTCTAGCATCTTGAGGAAAATCTACTCCTGCATATTTTTTATATTCTATTTTATATCTTTCAATCACTTCTAATAAATCATCTGCTGTTAAATCTGTATCATTAGTAACATTTTTCTCTTCTTTAATCTTATCAAATAATTTTTCAAAAGAACTTTTAGGAAAGTTCATTACTACATCAGCAAACATTTGAATAAAACGGCGATAACTATCATAAACAAATCTTTTATTATTAGTTATTTTACTAAATCCTGAAGCAACACTATCAGTCATTCCAAGATTTAAGACTGTATCCATCATTCCTGGCATTGATACTCTAGCACCACTTCTTACTGATACTAATAAATGATTAGTTTCATCTCCAAACTTTTTACCTGTTATTTCTTCTAGATGAGCTAATTCTTTAAATATTTCCTCTTCTATTTCTTTATTTATTGTTTCATTTTCTTCATAATACTTAGTACAAGCATCAGTAGATACGGTAAATCCTTGGGGAACTGGTAGACCTAAACTAGTCATTTCGGCAAGATTAGCTCCTTTTCCTCCTAAGGTATTACGCATATCTTTATTACCTTCACTAAAAGCATAAACATATTTCATATTCTCATATCCTTTCTATTTACTTAAGTATATCAAAAAGAAAAGAAAAAAAGTAGCATAAACTACTTCATTTCATCAATATATTTTTTTAGTTGTTTAGAATCTTGTCCTAATATAATTTTTAACTGATTATTAATTTCCACTACTCCTTTAGCACCTAGCTTTTGAATAGCTTCTTTATCAGCTTTACTAACATCTTTCAATGTAACAATAAATCTAGACATTTTTATTTCTGATTGAATGATGTTATCTTTTCCTCCTAGATATTCTACTAATTTATTAAAGTCTAAGCCAGCATCCTTCTTGTTAGCTTTAAGTACTGCAAGTAATATAACTAGAAGTACTAATAAAATAATTATATATTCCATTTTTATCCTCCAACAACCCTATTATACTTTATTTTTAATTACTCTTCAAGTCTTTAATTTTTTCAAAAAACTATTTATTTTTCTATTACTATTATGATATAATCTATTCATGCACATGTGGCGAAACCGGTAGACGCGGCAGACTCAAAATCTGCAGAAGATTTCTTCGTATGGGTTCAAGTCCCTTCATGTGCACCATTAAAGAATCTGGTTGAACTTAGGTTCAATTTACTAATAAATATCAATTCTAGAAATGGAATTGATTTTTTGTTGTGTAAAAGAAAGGGATGATTTAATGGTAAATATAATTAAAGAAGATTTAGATATTGAAGAAGCACTAAAAAAGAAATTAGAGTTTATATGTAGTTTTTGTAATACTAAATATGAAATTAAAAAAGGTTCAATTAGAACAATAGAAGGAACAAATCTCTCTTATGTAGAACCACATAGAATAATAATTAAAGGTATTACATTCCTAGCATTTAATTATGAAACAAATATCTATATAGAAAATTTAAGTAATAAGATTTTAATTAAAGATTTAGAAGAATACATTAAAAGTATTTAAAAAAACTTATCAATTCCATTTTAGATAACGATTTTAAGCCAAATATTTGACATTTTATTAAAAAGTGATAGAATATAAACCAGTCAAGAGAAACTATCTATTTAAGAGGGTTAAATAGATGCGATGGAAAGATAATTTAATTATATTTTATTATTTAGAATTAATAAGGTGTCAGTAGTATTAATATCCTTAATACTTTTGACACCTTTTTTGTTAGAAAGGATTTGATTTTATGAATGAAGAAAAGAAAATTGCTGGTCTATATATTCGTGTTAGTACTGAAGATCAAGCTCGTGAGGGCTTTAGTTTACCAGAGCAAGAAAAAAGACTTCGCGCTATGTGTGAGTATAAAGGTTAGGAAATATATAAACTTTATAAAGATGCTGGTATAAGTGCTAAAACTGGTAATTATAGACCTGCATTTGAAGAATTATTACAAGATATTAAAGATAAGAAATATAATACTATTGTTGTATTAAAATTAGATAGATTAACAAGAAGTGTTTATGATTGGGAAAATATATTAAAGTTTTTGGAAGAAAATGATGCTTACCTAGATTGTGCTAATGATGATATTAATACTACTAATGCTAATGGAAAAATGATTTCAAGAATACTTACATCAGTATCTCAACAAGAAATAGAAAGAACATCAGAAAGAACTAAAATTGGTCTTGCTGGTGCTATTAAGTCAGGTCATATTCCTGGACATACTCCTTTTGGTTATAAACGAGAAGAAAAATTAATGGTTCCTGATATTACAACAAAACATATAGTTGAAAGAACGTATCAATTATATTTTGAAGGTAATTCTTATCAAACTATTGCTAATATATTTAATTCTGAAAATGTTGGTAATAAAAAATGGCGAGATAATACCATACTTGAAATGATAGAAAATCCAATTTATAAAGGTGATTATTTACATGGAAAAAGAAATAAATATCCAGCTTATTATGAAGACGTAGTTGAGCCAATAGTTAGTAAAGAGATGTGGGAAAATTGCCAAGTGCAACAACAAAAGAATTCTAGAAGTTATCAAAGATACCAAACATATTTATTCTTACAAAAACTTAAATGTCCTAAATGTGGAAGAATTATGGGTGGTAAAGCAACATATAAAAAGAAATTTGATAGAACTTATTATTACTATGGTTGTAATGAATGCAAGAATAATATCAAAGAAGATTATATAGAAGAATCAATAAAAGAATTACTTGGAGATATATTTGAATATGATTCAGTTGTTAATGAATTCTTTCTACCAATGATTAAATCTAAAATATCTAATCCTAAAGAAGAAATAGAAAAAGAGATAAAGAATCAGCAAGCAAAAAGAGATAGAATTAAGCAAGCATATATTAATGGTTCGTTTACTTTAGAAGAACACGATAAAGAAGTTAAATATGTTGATGATACTATTGCTGAACTAGAAAGACAAATATTGGAACAAGAACAAGTTAAAGAATTAAAATTTACCCCAGAAGATATTTTAATCAAAAGAGATATGAACTTTATCAATAGAGTTAAATTACCAATGCTATATAAAGCAATTGTTGAATGTTGGGAAGATTTAGTTCGCGAAGAAAAATCTAGAATAATAATGAACTATATTGATGATATTAAATTAACTAAAAATAGTTTAAATCAATATGTAGTTGAAAGTGTTAATTTTAGAACTACATTCTATAAAGATTTTAAAAAGTTATATGATGATGGTTTTATAGATTGGAAAAGAAAATTCATATATGATTTTAATGGTATAAGAATAGATAGTAAAATTCGTTATAGCGAATATATACCATTTAAAAAAGTATATGAGCATTTAAAAAGATTAAGTGAGTGCTATGATGTATCATTCTATAAGGGAACGTATTACAAGGATACTGAAAAAGTAGATATGCTACCTTTAAAGAAGGGTGAAGTAATTATAAGAATGTTCCTTACTGAAGAAGATGATTCAAATAAAGATAAAATTGGTATGGGTATGATTTGTGTTAGTGATAGTCCTAATGATATTCATGTAGATTATCATGAATTATTTGAAGCAACACCAGAATAAATACGAACACGTTTTGCTGAAACGAAGTTTCAATGAAAATGTGAAAAGTATTTATCTTGGAACTTTATGAAGTTTTAACCATTACGAAGTTTTGGTTATTACGGAATAAAGTAAACAGATTCTAAGGTGTTAAACCTTAGCCCACTGGATATTTTGTATGGAACGTACAAAATTCCTAGGGGGTTAGAAATTTTGGATGACCAAAATGACCACTTGAGTGGTCACTTCTAGAAAGGAGGAAACTTATGCCACAACTTGCTTATTCCTTACATTTAGGTAGTGATAAAAATAAGAAAAATATTTCAAGAAAAAATGGTGTCTATATATCTATACTAACACCATCTATTGGGATGAACAATTCCATTGGTGATGAAGTAGCTATTGTTTTTGCTTCTCAATTATATTCTTCTATCAGTTTTGGACTATCATTAGAAAAAGCATTTTAACAAGCAATAGTATCATTAAAATTATATGAAATACTAGAAGAACAAACTCCACAATTATATGTATCGGAAGGAATTGAAGCAAAAGATATTTATTTAGTTACAAAAAACTAAAAAACCACCTCATTTTAGAGATAGTTTTTAAATTGATTTATCTTTTTAAAACTTTACTAATAGGTTGAACATCTAATTTTTCTTTGTATTCAGAAACTTTTTCCGAATTAATGCTTTCACATTCATTTTTTACTCTTTTTAAAAGATTTACTAATTCTAATCTTTTAAGTGATAATGGATCAGTTATTTTTTTTAATACAACTGTTTCCTTTTCCTTTGCAATTTCTTCTCCATTTAAAACAATTATTGGAGCATTAATATTTATTGGATTAAAATCATTAGTTTTCAAAGCAACTTTATCAGTTGCAGTTAATGAACTACTTTCATCAACATTAATTACACTTGATTCGCATTCAACTTCTTTACCAGTGATATTTGAATTAGAAATATTTAATCCATTGGTAGCTGTAAATGAAACTCTAATGTTTTTCTTTTTATTACCAACATTAGAATCTATTACATCAATTTTATCACTTGCACCAAATCCAATGTGTGATTTAGATCCCATTACTTCTATTTGATCACTACTCATATTTTTGACTACTAATTCATTTGCACTAATTGATAAGTATGAGAAAGTCTTTATATCCGTATTATCTAATGTACATTTGCCATTAACATGAACACATAAATCTAGTCCAAAACTGCAATTTTTAATAATAACTTCACAATCATTATATCCAAATACATATACTTGATGTTTTTTAAATTCAAGACCATCAATTACATAACAAATTGGTTTATCCAATTTATATGCTTTCTCAATTTTCTTTCTATCCTTGTTTTCTCCTATACCAAAACAAGCAATAGTGTAATTATAATCTTTCTTTTTGACTTTACTTCTTTTAACATAACAAGTTAGTTTTTCTTCATCTTCAACAACATTTCCTAAATTACCTGTGAGATAGTTCATTGCATAAAGTCTCGTTACAACATAAAGAATTTTCTTAAATTTATTCATAGATAAATCCCCCTTTGAATTCTTAATACCGTACCATATTTCAGCAAAAGTGAATCAAGTGAAAACTTAAAACCATCCTTCATTTGCATAATATATCTAT
>RKAV01000054.1 GCA_014846175.1 bacterium
CTATTATATATTAATTTAGAAAATGAAAAGATGCATAAGTGTATTATCCCTTCTAAACAATTAGAATTTGAAAGTGAACATACTGTTATTAAAACTAATAAGAATAATAATTGGCAGGAATATTATAAAATTAGAAATAAATTCTTTATTGATTGTTTAAGAGAAGGAGAGGATAAAGCATATCAAAAAGTATTAACTAAAACTATCTAATATGATATATTATATCTAGTACTATTTTGGAGGTTTAAAGTGTTAGAAAAAGTAGAAAAAAAATTAAAAAATATGGGTTATGATGTTAAACTATCTAAAGATGATATGTTAATAGCATCTATAATTAATGAAATTACTGATAGAAAGCAAATAGAAAAGTTTTTAGAATTAAGTTCAGTATCTACTGTACAAGAAGGAAAGTTTACTAGAGAAGAATTAAAAGATTTAATAATAAATAAATATTCTAAAGGATTAAGAAAACTATTGTGTTATTCTTTCCTTTCCAAAGAAGAAATACTATATTATTCTTTTGTATTATCAAAAACAGAAGATGAAGTATTACTTAAGTGTATGAGAGATATTATGTGTAGTTCTAGTATTCATAGAAAGAATGAAGTAGAAGAGTCACTAATAATATTAAAAAAATCAAAAGAAAGCTATCAAAGAATAGCAGAACGAAATATCTTATTAAATAGTGAAGCTATAAAAGAAGATATATCATTAGAATTAGCTAGTAAAGTATTATATAGTAAGGAAGAATATCAAGCTAGAGGTATAAGTGAGCTATTATATGATCAAGAAGAATTAAATAAAGAACAGCTATTAACGGCAGCTGATTCTATTAATAGTTCCAATAGTGAAAGACAAGTAAAATTTATTGGAAAATTAACTAAAGATGAATATTATAAAGATACAGGACTATTAATGCCAACACTAAGAATAATAGATGGAGTAAAACATGATTTTCAACTTGACTACATTAAAAGAACAGTAGGAATTTGTAAAGAACCTTTTATTTTATTACCATCACTAAAAATGTATACGGAAACTAATAGTCGTGAAGAATGTGAAAAATTACAAAGTGATTTATCAAAAGTAAAAAAAGAAGATATTATATCTTCGTTAGATAGTGATTTATCACTATTATCTGCCACTAAATCTAAAGTAAAAGAAAAAACAATATAATCAAAAGATTAGATTGTTTTTTTGATACTAATGTATCATCTATATATAATGGGAATCTTCACTAAACTCGTGAACCCTTCCCACTAATATACTATGCAGTAATTACTAATTTATACACATAATTGATTAATAAAAAATAATTTGTTAAAATGTGAATAGAAAGAAGGATTATTATGGAATTAGTAGAATTAAAAAGAAACTATGAAAAGATTGATAAAAAATTAGCAGAACTTTGGAGGTTACTTTGACTGTGATAAGAAAGTAAAAGAAAAAGAAGAATTAGAAAAGAAACAACTAGAAGAAGGATTTTGGGATAATAAAGAATTAAGAGAAAGTGTTTTCTCTAAACTTAGCAACATAAATGCAATTTTAGAGAATATAATTTCATATAAAGGAGATACTAAGAATGCTTTAGATTTAATAGAACTATTATCCTTAGAACCAGATGCTGAGTTAGAAGAAACATTAGTAAAAGATTATGATAAATTAAAAGGAGAAGTAGAGGAATTTGAAATATATTTACTATTTGATAGTGAGTATGATGCTAATTCTTGTACTATTGATATTCATTCGGGTGCTGGTGGAACAGAAGCATGTGATTGGGCAGAAATGTTATATAGAATGTATCTAAGGTACTGTGAAAGACAAGGTTATAAAGTAACATTATATAATTATCAAGCAGGTGAAGAAGCTGGTATTAAAAGTGTGTCTTTCAAAGTAGATGGTAGCTATGCTTATGGATATTTAAAAGAAGAAAAAGGTGTTCATCGTTTAGTTAGGTTATCTCCATTTGATTCTTCCAATAGACGTCATACCTCTTTTGCAAGTGTTGATGTAACTCCAGAAATAGATAAAAATATAGATATAAACATAGATGAAAAGGATATAAGAATAGATGTATATCGTTCAACAGGAGCAGGAGGTCAAGGAGTAAATACTACAGATAGTGCAGTAAGAGTAACGCATATTCCTACTGGTATAGTAGTAACTTGTCAGAATGAAAGAAGTCAAATTCAGAATAAAGAAACAGCTCTACAAGTCCTAAAGTCTAAACTTTATGTATTAGAACAACAGAAAAAAGAACAAGAACTAGCAAAAGAAAAAGGTGAACAAATGAATATAGAGTTTGGTTCACAAATAAGAAGTTATGTAATGCATCCATATTCAATGGTAAAAGATCATAGAACATCCTATGAAACAAGCAATGTAACTAAAGTTTTAGATGGTGACTTAACTCCATTTATGGAAGCATATTTGAAAGGAGCAAAAAATGAAACCCAAGGCAATTGTTAATAATATTTATCAGCATAGTAAAATAAAAAGATATACACAATTTATCTTTGGTTGTTTACTAGTAGCTCTTGCATTTAATTTATTTTATTCCCCTAATAATATAGTAGCAGGAGGAGTAAGTGGTTTATCTATCGTCTTAAATAATTTCTTTAAATTTAATCAATCTTATGTAATAATGATAGCTAACATATTTTTATTAGTTTTGTCCTATATATTCTTAGGCAAAGAAAAAACAAAATTAAGTATTTTAGGTTCAATCTTATTTCCTATTTTTGTAAATCTAACAAGTTTCTTAACTAAATATGTTAGTTTTAGTGAAAGTGAAATGCTTTTAGTAGCAATTTTTGGAGGACTCCTTCAAGGTGTTGGAGCAGGACTTATTTTTAAAGCTGGATTTTCTACTGGAGGAACAGATATTTTAAATATGATTATATCTAAAAAACTAAAAATTGGAATGGGCCAAGCAATGATATTTACTGACGGAACAATAGTTTTACTAGGATTCTTTGCTTTTGGATTTAATAAATTAATGTATGCCTTGATAGTTTTATATCTAGTTACTTGGGCAATGGATAGAGTGCTACTAGGAATTAGTGATGCTAAAGCATTTTATATAATAACTAAAAAAGATAAGGAAGTTAAAGAATATATTCTAAGAGAAATGAAACATGGAGTTACTAAATTTGAAGCAACAGGTGGTTATAAAGATAAAGATCAAAACGTTTTAATGAGTGTTATACCAACTAAAGAGTATTATAGATTCAAAGAAGGAATACATCTAATAGATCCAGATGCTTTCTTTGTAGTAACTGATGCTTATCAAGTATTTGGAGGAGAATAGATGAAGAATATTCTATATCGTTATGGAGTATTGATAATCTGTCTCTTTTTTTCGAGTATTATTTTTAATCTATTTTTATATCCAATTAAATTAGTAACTGGAGGAATGAATGGAATAGCAATCATTATTAATCACCTAATAAAAGTATCACCATCAATTATCATTTTTATAGGAAGTAGTATTTGTCTTTTTTTAAGTACAATACTCCTATCTAAAGAACAAACAATAGCAAGTCTTTTAGCAACATTTATTTATCCATTTTTTGTATCAATAACATCACCTGTTACTAAAATTATTACCGTAGATACCTCTGACTTACTTCTAAGTTGTCTAATAATTGGTATATCCTTAGGAATAAGTAATGGATTTATGTATAAAGTAGGATTCAGTAACGGAGGAATTAATATTATTAGTCAAATATTTTATAAGTACTTTAAGATTCCTCTTAGTAATACCACATTATTTATCAATATGATAATAGTAATACTAGGAGGAGTGTACTTTACTTATACTAAAGTTTTATATGCCAGTTTTATTCTAATAATAAGTAAAATAGTGATGGATAAAATATTAAGAAAAGATGCCTGTTTATTTATAGTTACTAATTAATAGTGTCAAAATTAAAAATTTTGATACTTTTTTGTACTTGGTAATAATAAACTCTATCAAAAAATGTCTAATTATGCTAAAATATTAAGTGAATACGAAGGTGGGATAAGATGGAACTAATTAAGATCAAAAATGTAACTAAACAATATAAAAATGGTGTAACAGCTATTTATGATTTATCTCTTTCCATAAAAAAAGGTGCTTTTGTCTTTGTAATAGGCGGAAGTGGAAGTGGTAAAAGTACATTTATAAAGATGTTATATCGTGAAGAGAAACCAACAAAAGGAGAAATAATTGTTGGAGGACTTAATGTTTTAAAGCTTAGAAATAAAAAAGTATATAAACTAAGAAGAAAATTAGGAATAGTATTTCAAGATTATCGTTTATTACCTAAATCTACAGTTTATGAAAACGTTGCTTTCACTATGGAAGTTTTAGGAGCAAGACGTGATGAAATCAGAAAGAAAACACTAAAAGCAATAGAATTAGTTGGATTAAAACATAAGATTCATAATTATCCAGATCAATTATCAGGTGGAGAACAACAACGTGTTGCTATAGCAAGAGCAATTGTAAACGAACCTAAACTTTTACTTTGTGATGAACCAACAGGAAACTTAGATCCTGATATGAGTATGGAAATTATGCAAGTACTAGAAGAAATTAACAAGTCTTGTGGAACAACTATTATTATGGCGACACATGATAAAGATATAGTTAACAAGATGAAAAAAGAAGTAATAGTTTTAAAAGATGGACATTTAGTAAAACATGTAGAGAAAGGAGAGTATGAAGAATGAAATTCTTTAGAATGTTAGGTAGAAGTATTAGAGATGCCTTTAAATCAGTTTTTCGTAACTTTTCTCTATCACTAGCTTCTATCTCTTGTATTATAATAACCTTACTTATAGTAGCAGTTGCTATCATTTTAACATTTAATGTGGAAAACTTTACTAAAGAAATGGAAAAAGACTTAACAATAGTTGTCTTTTTAAATAATAATGCTACTGAAGAACAAGTTAAAGATGTACAGAATAAACTAGAAAAAATGGATAATGTCGAGAGTTTAACTTATCAAAGTAAGAATGCTGTTAAAGAAGAGATGCGTAAAGAAAATGAAGTATTTAATGAAGTAATGTCTACATGGAAGGATGATGATAATCCTTTAAAAGATACTTTTCAAGTAAAAGTAAAAAATGTAGAGAAAATAAAAACTACTGCCGAAAAAATTAAAAAAATGGAACAAGTAAGTGTTGTTAATTATGGTGAAGCTTGGGTTGATAAGATGATTAGTATGTTTAGTATAGTTGAAAAAGGAGCTTATGCTGTAGTTATTGCTTTAATTTTAGTAACAGTATTCTTAATTGTAAATACTATTAAATTAACAATATTCTCAAGAAAAAGGGAAATATCAATTATGCGACTTGTTGGTGCTAGTAATATAGCTATTAAAACACCATTTATTGTAGAAGGAATGATATTAGGTTGTATTGGAGCAATTTTACCAATATTAGGAGTATGTTTTGGTTATGTAGCACTTTATAATCACTTACATGGTTACTTATATACAGAAATTATTAAATTAGTAGAACCAGAACCATTTATTTATATGGTATCAGGAATAATACTTATAATAGGAATATTAGTAGGTATGATAGGTTCATCTTCTGCTGTAAGAAAGTATCTAAAGGTGTAGTATGAATAGAATAAGAAAATTAACTCTCCTATTATTAATATCTATCTGTTTTATACCTTTTAAAGTGGATGCTAAAACAATAAAAGAATTTGAAAATGAAGTTAACTCTTATGCAAGACAATTAGAAGAGAAAGAAGCAAAGATTGCTAAAAATGATCAAGAAGTAGCAGAAATTAAGAAAAATATAGCATCTTATGAAAAACAAATAAGTGATTTAGAAACATCTATGAAAAGTTTACAAGATGAGATAGATAAGTCTAATGCTGAAATAGAAAAGAAATCAGAAGAAAGCAAACAGTTATTTCAATATCTACAAGTAAGTAATGGTAATAATGCTTATATGGAATATATCTTTGGAGCAGAAAGCGTTACAGAGATGGTTTATAGATTAAGCATAGTAGAACAATTAACAGAGTATAATCAAAAAGTAATGAATGAATTAGATGAATTAATTAAAACTAATAAGGCTAAGTCAGCTGAATTAGCCTCTAAGAAAGAAGAATTAAAATCACTTAAAGCTAAACTTGAAAGTGAAAAAGAAAGAATTAATGCTGATACTAAATCTATTAGAGAATCTATGCCCTCAGTACAAGAACAGTTAAAAGCCGCAAAGGCCAATCTAGCTTATTATAAGAAACTAGGTTGTGGTTCTACTGAAGATATTTATGCTTGTCAATATAGATATGATAGAGCACATAGAGGTAGTAGTGCTGGTGGAAGTAATATTCCAGTTCCACCATCAGTAAATGGATTTTTTAGACCAATGACTAGTGGTTATGTTACGCAAAACTGGGGAGGATATGGAGGACATTTAGGAATTGACTTATCTAATTCAAATGATCGAAGTATTCCAATTTATCCAATCGCTGATGGTGTTATATTTAAAATATACAGTGATTCTTGTGTTGGTGGTAATTGGTGTCCTTATGGTTGTAACGGAAATGCTAGGGTTGTTAAGATAAGACATTTAGTAAATGGTAGATATATATATTCAACTTATGCACATTTAGGTAGTTATGGTAACATTCGAGAAGGAATGCAAGTCACTACTAATACTATGATAGGTAGAATGGGTAACACTGGTTGTTCAACAGCAGCACACTTACACTTAGAAATTACAAGTTGTGATTGGAATGCTGGTGGAGGATGTAGTAGTTATAGAGCTTATGAAAAAAGTAGTATTAATCCTAGACAATATATAGGTTTTCCATCTGGACTTAGAGCATGGTGGAATGGAAGATAAGATTATTCTTGTCTTTTTTTTTCACAGATTTTATAATAACTACTAAGGAGAATCAGAAGATGAAAGATTATCAAAAATTAATAAACTTATTATATAAGAGAGAAACTTGCAATACAATTGCTGGTAGATTAGGTATTTCAAATAAACAATTATATAATAAGATACTAGTTTTAAGTAATAAAGGCTTTAACTTAAGCAAAAAATATTTCAGCAATGGACAAATAGTATATAAAGTATCAGAGGTATATGATGACTCATTGCAACTATCATCATCAACTAATACTATTTATTCGTTGCAAGAAGAACGTGATATTAAGATGCTACTAATTTCAGATTTACACTTTGGAAATGAATTAGAAAGAATTGATCTAGTAGATAGAGCATTTGAATACTGTGTTAAAAATGGTATTCACATAATTTTGTGTACAGGTGATATGATTGATTGCTTACCTTCTAAAAGTAAGAAACAATATAGTACAATAGATGCGCAAATTTCACATTTTATAAAAAGATATCCACATGATAAAAATATTTTAACTTTTGCTGTAGCTGGCAATCATGATTACTTTGCTTACTTAAAAGAAGCCAAGTCCTTAATAAAAGTAGTTAACAATTATCGCCATGATGTTATAATTGGTGATTTTGCCAATAGTACAGTAGAAATCAAAAACGAAAAAATAGATTTGTATCATCATATAGATTCTATTCCAAAAAGAGAAACTAATTCAATTTTAACTCTTCATGGTCACGCACATAAGTATGTTGCAGGAATGAAAAAGAATGGCGGACTTGACATAGTAGTGCCAGCACTTTCAGATTTGTGTAAAACATTACCAACTGCACTAGAAATGAATTTAACTTTTAAATCAGGAAAAATAGAAAAGTTAGATTTAAAACAAATTTCTTTTGACAACAGTGATATCATACTTAATGAGACAAATTATGACTTATCTTTTTTACATGGTAATATAAAAAAAGAAAATCGTACCAACGTAATAACTAAAGAAAATACTTTTGAACGCATCAAAGTATATGGATTAAAAAGAAATTAGACGCATTTTGACATTAAAATCTAAAAAAAAATAGTAACTTTCTTAAAGTGTGTTATTATTAATAATAAGGAGGATACAATATGAAATTTAATTTTAAAGGAAAAAAAGCTCTTGTTACAGGAGGAGGAAGTGGCCTAGGTAGAGAGTGTGCTTTACTATTTGCTAAAAATGGAGCAGATGTATTAGTAGCAGACTTAATACCTGAAAGATGTGAAGAAGTAGCAACAGAAATTAGAAAATATGGTGTTAATGCTATCTCTTATCAAGTAGATGTTACTAAGTATGAAGAAGTAGCAAATATGTATAAGAAAATAGTTGATGAATGGGGAACAGTAGATATAGTTATTAATTCAGCTGGTGTTTGTTTAACTGGAGAATTAACCGATGAAAGTTTAGAAAATATTGATAAAACAATAGATATTAATATTAAAGGAACTGTATATTCTTGTCGTGAAGCTTTAGCTATTATGAGACCTAATAAATATGGAAAAATAGTAAATATGTCATCTATAGCAGCAAAGGCATGCTCTGCAGGCTTTAGTGTTTATAGTTGTACAAAATCAGCAGTATTAGCACTAACAGCCAGTTTAGGACGTGAAGCAGCGAAAGATAATGTTAATGTTAACTGTGTTTGTCCTGGAATTATTAGAACTAGTATGTGGGAAGATATTTTAGATCAAATGGCTGGAAGTGAAGATGCTACACGTGAAAAAGTATGGAATGCTTGTAACAATGTAACACCTAATGGAAAACCACAAGAACCAATAGATATAGCATATATGACAGCTTTCCTTTGTACTGATGAAGCAAGATATATTACTTCACAAAATATTGGTGTTGATGGTGGATATACATTCTAATACTTATAGAGCTATTTTGGCTCTTTTTTAGTGACATTTTCTTTTATAATTGATAAAATTTAGTTGAGAAAGGAAAAAATATGAAAAATGTAGTAATTATTGGAGCAGGTCCGGCAGGACTTTCATGTGCTTATGAAATATTAAAAAATAATACTAATAATAATGTAATAATTATTGAAGAAGATAAAGAAGTAGGTGGGATTAGCAAAACAGTCAATTATAAAGAAAATAGAATAGATATTGGGGGACATCGTTTTTTTACGAAAAACGAAGAAGTTAAAAAACTTTGGTTAGAATTACTACCCCTTCAAAATAAACCAGCTTATGATGACAAGATATTAAATATAGAAAAGAATCTTCCTAAGAAAGGTAAAGACCCAGAAAAAGAAGAGGCAGTTATGCTTATTAGAAATAGAGTAAGTAGAATCTATTATAATCATAAATTTTTTGATTATCCAGTCAACTTTAATCTTAAAACAATTAATAATTTAGGACTTACTACTACTTGTAGTTGTGGAATCAGTTATTTAAAATCAACAGTTCATAAATTAGATGAGTTCAATTTGGAAAACTTCTATATTAATAGATTTGGTAAAAAATTATATTCTATCTTTTTTGAAGGATATACAACGAAAGTATGGGGAAGACCACCTAGTGAAATAGATGCTAGTTGGGGTAGTCAAAGAGTAAAAGGTATATCTATTAGTAAAGTATTTATTGATTATTTTAAACGTATTTTTCATCTAGAAAATAAAAATAAAGAAACATCTTTGATAGAATCATTTTATTATCCTAAGTATGGACCTGGTGAGTTATATGAAACATTAGCTAAAAAAGTTGAAACTTTAGGTGGAACTATTATTAAAAATGCCAAAGTAGTTAAAATAAAAAAGAATAATAATTATTTAACTTCCATAGTATATTTAAAAGATGAAAAATATATTACTTGTAAATGTGATATTTTAGTTAGTTCTATGCCAATTAAAGATTTAATTTCAGAGATGAATGATGTACCTAAAAGAATAGTTAAATTAGCAAATGATTTACCATATAGAGACTTTTTAACTGTAGGGCTTTTAGTACCAACTTTTAAAGTAGAAGGTAGTAACACAATTCATGGAAGTGTAAATGATAATTGGATATATGTTCAAGATAAAAATGTAAAGTTAGGAAGAATTCAAATATTTAATAACTGGTCACCATATATGGTGAAAGATCCAGTAAATACTATCTGGATGGGACTTGAGTATTTTTGTAATGAAAATGATGATTTCTGGAATATGGAAGATAAGAATATAGTTTCTATGGCGAAAGACGAACTTAGTAGAATGAAATTCTTTGAAGGAAAAGTGTTAGATTCTGTAGTTATTAGAGTGAAGAAAGCTTATCCAGCTTATTTTGATAGTTATAAAGAAATAGACAAAATAAGAAGTTATCTAAATCAGATAGAGAACTTGTACTGTATTGGTAGAAATGGTACACACTCTTACAATAATATGGATCATTCAATCTATAGTGGTATAGTATGTGCTAGAATGATAAAAAAAGGTGAACATAGTCTAAATGAATTATGGAATATAAATATTGATAAATCATATCAGGAGGAAGAATAATGTTTAAGAAGTATAAACCGAGTAAATATTTATCTTATTTATACTTTTTTATTCCAGTTCTACTTTCTACGATGATAATAATTATTAAAGAAAGAGATATTTGGTTTATTTTAAGTTATGGTAAATATATATTAAAAAATGGTTTTCCACATAATAATATTTTATCGATGCATAGTGATTTTTCATTAGTAGTACAACAATGGTTGTCAGATGTAGTTTACTATCTTTCTTATAAAGCTTTAGGAGGAATAGGAATATATTTAATAGTATTCATTATAAACTGCTTAATACTTTACTTTCTTTATAAACTTTGTATGAAAATATCTTCAAATAAAATATTTAACTCTGTTATAACTGCATCTGTTACTGATATTCTTTTACAAACTTATTTTATAACTTCAAGACCACAGATATTTACTTTCTTAATATTCATAATACTTCTTTATATCTTAGAAATATATAGAGATAAAGATAATAAAAGTATCTATTTACTTCCTATATTATCATTACTATTGATCAACTTACACTCTTCTATGTGGCTTTGTTTCTTTATTTTTAGTATGCCATTTGTAGCAGAATTTTTATTTAAAAAAGATAAAAAAATAGTTAAATTAATAGTCTTATTAATCATATCCTTTCTAGTAGGATTTATTAATCCTTATGGAATCAATAATATGACTTATGCTTTATCTAGTTATGGAATAAAAGCAATAAATGAAATAGTAATGGAAATGTCCCCTTTTACTCTTACTGGTGTTTTATCTCCAGCTTATTATGTTTTATTGATAACTTTTTTTGGATTAAATATTTATATGTCTATAAAGAAAAAAGCTTCTATTCATCAAGTATTACTTATCTTTGGAACATTTTATATGGCTTTAAGAAACTTTCGGAATTTAAGTCTTTTCTGTATTTGTGCTTTACCATTTTATAGTAAGTATTTGCCCTTTGAAAATAGTAAAATAGAAGATGATAAAGAAACATATAATAAATATTTTCTTCTAGCTTCTACCGTAATCGTAATTATACTAATATCTAATTGTTTAATGGGAAGTTATACTTTAAAAAATCCCCATCAAAAAGTGATAGATTATCTAAATAAAAATACTACTAAAGATGTTAAATTTTATGCTAATAATGATAATGGTTCTTACTATGTATTTGATGGTTATCATCCTTATATGGATGGAAGAGTAGAAGTCTTTGTCAAAGCTAACAATAAAAAATATGATGTAATGAACGAATATTATAAACTAACAAGAGGAAAAATAAAACCAAATAAATTTTTAGAAAAATATAATTTTGATTATTTAGTAGTTAGTAATGACGAAGTACTTTATTATTATTTAAAAGATAATAAATCTTATGAAAAAATATTAAAAGTAGAAAATAGCTACTTATATAAGAAAAAGTAGGTGATTTAATTGTTTAAAAAATATAAACCAAACAAATATTTATGTTATTTATACTTTATTTTACCTATTATAGTTATGCTCAATTCTTATAGCAATAAGGAAAGTGATATTTGGTTTTTACTATCTTATGGTAGAAAAGTTCTAACTAGTGGATTTCCTAATTATGATTTTTTATCAATGCATAATAATCTATCATTTGTAATGCAACAATGGTTATCAGCAGTATCATTTTATTCTGTTTATAAAGTATTAGGAGGAACAGGTTTATTTCTTTTGATGTTTAGTATTAACTTACTAATAATGTATTTTCTATACAAATTATGTATGTTAATAAGTGATAATAAAGTATTTAATTCAGTAATAACTGTTTGTGTTATTGATATATTACTACAAACATTCTTCTTAGTACCAAGACCTTTTCTATATAGTTTATTGCTATTTATCATAATTATTTATATATTAGAACTATTTCTTAAGAAGAACAGTAGAGCTATTTATCTACTACCATTAGTATCATTATTACTTATTAATTGTCATGCTTCTATGTGGTTATGTTTATTTTAATATTATTAGAAAAATTTACATCTCTTTTTATCAGGTTATTAGAAAATTTTACAT
>RKAV01000067.1 GCA_014846175.1 bacterium
TCGGCAATATCATTATAACCTAAACCAACAGTTATTTTTCCTAATCTTAAACCATCATATTGTTCTTGAGTAATTTTTCTACTTTCAAGAAGTTCTTTATATACTTTTTCATCTGCTTCTATTAAATCATGTGTTGCTTGTTTATATATTTCAAATACTTCATCAGTAAATCCTTTTCTACCTAAATCTGGATGTTCTTTAACAGCTCTTGCAAATGCCTTATCTGGTATTTCAATATTATCAAAGCATAATACATCTTTATTTCTCCATACCCAACTTTGAGCAACAATATTTCCTTGTTCATCTTTTATAACAAATACACGACCATTTTTATCAACCATACTATGTTCCATACAAACTTCAGCACAATTGTTTAATTCTTGACAACAATCTGTTAAAGTTCCAATAGCCATTGCCAATGGATCATCTAGTCTTAAAGTTTCATAAGTATATCTTCCACTTGTTTTTTCTGCACTTTGTTCAATTCTAGGAATACTACTAAATGTTCTTTGTTTACCATAATTATATATTTGTTGTAATGTATTAAAATCTGCTTGACTATATCCTGCAATAGCTGATATTTCAGCAACTCGTTCATTACCAACATTAACAAAAGTAAATTTATTTGTTTGGACATAACTTACTGCTAGTTCCCAAGTTAAAGCTCTATTACTATTTATTGCTTTAATATCAGAAAATTGTCTTTGAACACTTGCAACCAAACTAACATACTCTGGGTTTTCCATAATTTTATCCATATTAGCAAGTAAGAATTCTCTAAAATCCGCATCATATTTTAATTCAAATCCACCAAATAATTGATGTGCTTTATCTGGTGTAAGAATAGGAACTTCTCTAAATTTTTCCAATACACCTCTAATAGCCTGTACTGATTTAGGACAACTTTGAGTATTAATAGTTAGAGTATAAGATTCATCTTCGTTTTTTCTGTATATTTGAGTAAATATATTTCTTGAAAAATCAATTCCAACATTTTCTTGTTTTAATGATTCTAATAAATTTAATAAAGATTGAGTGTCTAACAAATCAATAAATTGATTATTTTTTACATAATCTATCATTTTTTGATAAGATTCTTCAACCTTTGAACTAGGGAAAGATTCTCTTGTTGTATGAATATTACCTTCAGAATCTATATGACTTCTTGATTTAACAGCAAAAAATACACCTCTTAGACTATGAAGATTAATTTGTTGATCTATTTGTTCAAATATATATGCTTGTTCTGAATCAATTTTCTTTGGCAAACTAGTTAATAAATCTTGTAATTTTTTAAAACCTCTTTGATCTTGATCAAATGCACCAAATGAATATGCCAATTTTAACATAGCATCTCTTGCTTCTGGAGTTCTAGCAAAACTTTGAATTCTCATTAAATTACTCCAGTTAGAGCCAGATGCTAAGAATTTATCTGCTTCCTCAAGTCTAAAGTTTTGCATTACAACAAAGTCAGGAATAAACTTGCCACCAGTTTTATCATACCAACTTTTCATTAATTCAACTTGGTGTGATCTCATCATTTTCTTGACAGTTTCAGCTCTATTAATTCCTAATTTAATTCCTTTTTCTTCACCAAACAATTCAAAATATTGTATTAATTCTTTCTTTAGATAATTATTTCTAAGTAAAGAAGTAGTTAAGGATTTGTCTTTTAAGAATGGTAACCAATCTTTATTTCTTTGTAATACTTCAAATGTCATAGGATAGTTATTAGCATAATTATAAAAATATTTTTTTAATTCTTCTGGTGCATCTGCCCCTAAAAATAATTCTGGATAGTTTTCCTTTAAGAAGTCTGGTGCATCTTCTGGATTATAAGCAAGATTACCCAATTTACTTTCTCTAGCAATAATGTTTTCAATTCTTTTAGATATTTCTTCAATACTTAAACCATTTTCAAAATCCATGCTATGTAGACCAAAATCAATATATTTTCCATTTCTTATAGTTATATCTTTATTAAGATGTTGTGCTATACCATCCATATATCTACCATATTTAGCACATAATTGTAAAAATTTCTCATTACCAAATACTTGTAATAATTCTAAATCACTATACTTCTTTTCAGAAGTTCGACCATAACCAGTATCTAAGAAAATTCTTCCCTCATGATGATTTCCATCTTTATTACCAAATGCTATTGATAAATTCTTATCTTTAAGAGCGTTGGCTAACTCTGGATATTTCTTTATATCATCAAAACTTAATGTTCTAGTATAAAATGCCTTTGTTAATCTTTGTCTTTCTTCTTTTGATATACTAGTTAAATTATCAAAATTAACAAATATTTCTGGATACTCTGAAACAAAGTCTGGTACACTTGTTAAATATGAATAATTCATTTTTCCTTTTATAATTTTATTATATATAGAATTTCTTAAAGATTTTTCAATTGTTTGTTCATTTTCTATTTCATCATGAAAACTTGTTATTGTAATATCAGAAAGAGCAGCACCATATTTTGAAACTAATTGTAGTAATTTCTCATTGCCATACCTTGAAACATATTCACTTACAAAATTTATATCCATTGGCATAATATTACCATTTTCATCAACTAAACTTGGAATACTCAATTTTATATTAGCCCTAAGAGTATTTAATAGGTTTTTATCAGTTAAATATGAAATATAATCCCTATGTTGAAACAAAAATTCTGGCGTAATTTTATTTTTATAAAAGGCATCTTTTAATTCTTTTGGTGCATTAATATCAACAAATATTTCTGGATGCTTATCTCTAAATTCACCCTCAATAAAATCGTAATCTGGAAAATCAGTAAATATATTATGTAGTTTCATACGATCAAGACATTTTGCTAATTGATCTAAAAACTCTTCATATGATAAAGTCCCATTTTTAAAATCAATGCCAATTTTAGCCAATTCAGAAGGACTATGCATTCTAAAATAATAAGCAAATACTTGAAACATTTGTAAGTCAGTATTATTATTGATAGAAAAGAATTGAGTTTCTTTTTCAAATCTTTTTATATTATCTAAGTTCAAAGTATCAACAACTCGTTGTTGCATTTCATCCAATGGAAATAATGATGTATCATAAGCCATTAATTGTTCTGTTCTACCAGTTCCTAATTTATTATATGTAGTAAAAAAAGGTACTAAATAGTTTATTAGTTTTTGTTTTAAATCATCAGTTTGATTTAAATTCAACTTCTCACTTGCTGATACAAAATTACTAAATTGATAAGTTAAATGACTTTTAATAATATAATTAAATATTTCTGGATATACTTCAATATATCGTGATAAATTGTCTTCACCTAAAGCATCAGCAAGTTCACCAATATCCCTTTCTTCAGTAACTTTTGAAATAGGAATATTTCTAAATAATGAAATATTATTAATTATATCATCAAGTGTTAATCTTCCAGTATAGTACCTTTGTCTTAAATCATCTGGTATATTTTCACCTATAAGTAAAATATCATTGTTTTCTTTAACAAATTGCTCTGGCAATCTTTCAAGATTTATATTATGAAATCTTTTATGATTATTAAAAAGTGCTTTTCTCATATATGAATAACATACATTTTTTATTTGAGTAACATCTGCATTTTTCAATTCTTCTTCAAAATCATTTCGTGTAAAAGGATCAGAAATAACATAATCCATACTATCACTAAGTAGGGATGATATTTCATGTACTACTTTATAATCATCTTTTGAAGTAGCATATAATTGCATTGCTTTTTGAAATCCTATTTTATTAATTAAATCTCTTGTTGAGTAATCAAAGCAGTTCATAAATTGTTTTGATTGTAATTCTTGAATTTGAACATTAGATAATGAAAACAAATCTTCCATATTTAATTTCATATCATAAAATTTTTGTTTAATTGAACTAGGGAAAGAATCAGAAAGAAATAAACTAGGGTTGTTTTTAATAACATCAGAATCAAAATGTTCAGAATTTAATATTCTTTTTATACCTGCAATATTTTGTATCTTACAACTTTTATAATTAGCATAAGGAGAATATTCTAACATAGAAAAGTTAATATTTGCATTTGTTTTAGAAAAATCAGCAATATGATTTTCATCTGAAATAATTTCCATATTCATCCATTCATCATATGGAATATTGCTTAAATCAAAACTTAACAATCTATTTTGAACTTCTAAATATTGTTCTTCAAGTTTTTTTTCATCAGCGTCATGATTATAATTTTCATCATTTTTGTGTTGTTCATAAAGATCTTCACTTTGTTTTATAATAGCCGCTAATTGTCTTTTTATCCCTCTAAATTGCTCTAAAGTCATTTTTTCAATCATTTATAATACACCATCCTAAATCATTTAATTTATCTCTATCAAAAGTCAAACTATTATCATAAATGATTATATCATGTATACTTTAAGGTGTAAATTAATAAAATAAAAACTCACAGGTCAAAGACATGAAAAAACTTTTTCATAGTCTTTGACCTGCTTATCTATATAATCAAAAAAAGACCACCTAGTAGATGATCTTATTCTTCAGTTGATTCTTTTTTAGCAACTACAGTTTTACCCTTATAGCTACCACACTTAGGACATGCACGATGAGGTTTAATCATTTCTCCACATTCTTTACAAGCTACCATTCCTGGCATTGTTAAAGCATTGTGACTTCTACGCATTCTCTTACGTGTTTTTGATACCTTTCTAAAAGGTACAGCAAATAATTGAATATCTAATTTTAACATCTTCTTCACTCCTTTTCTTTTTCTTCTAGTAAATCTCGAAAGAGGAAATTTCCCTCTTCCTTTTCATACTCTTCTTCACTTACTAGATGCCAACCATCCCCTTGATAGTTAGAGTAATCTTTTACTTCACTAAATCTAATAGGGACCTCTAGTACTATATTTTCCCATAAAACACTAAGAATATCAAGAGTATTTTCAACATTTTTAACTTTTTCTGTTACTTCTTCTTCTAAATTATTAGAAAAATGATAAATTACATCTTCTAAGGAGATAGAATCTTTTAAAATCATATCACCACTATATTCTCCTTCTAGGAAGAAACTATCATCTAAATATCTTTTTAAACCACCAGTAAAATGAACGCTTTTTAGTTCAATAATATCAGTATTTTTATACCAATCTTTATTAAAGAAAAAATCTTTATCTATTTCTAATTTATCAATCTTACCTTGTAATAATTCTCTAATATCCATAAGTTATCTCCTAAACATTACTAATAGCATCACTATTAAGTTAAAACTTAATTTCATATTCGCTTTAAGTACAAATGTTTTTTCATAAACACTTGCTATATCATCTACTAAATCTACTATCCAACTTTCTAAATATTTTGGGACTTTCTTTCCAATTGGAAACATGTGTGTTTTAATAATATCTTCTTCCAAATTGGATAATTCAAAATACTTATTAGCATTTATATAAGCCATTTCAGGATGTTCTATTAATCTTACTACTTTATTATTTTCTTCTTCGTTAAAGAAAAAATCATGTAGTATAGCTCCTTTAGTAGTTTCTTTATAATTTAGATGTAATATTTTAGTAATCTTATAAGAGTAATATGCAACTCTTATCATGTGATCATATCTATTTAAGCCATGATGTGTACAAAATTTTGTCTTTTGATATTCTTCATTTTCAATAATAGGCCTAATAAGTCTATTAAATTCATCATCTTTATATGAATTCTTTGGCATAACCATAACCCACTTTCTTCTTTCAAGCACTATAATAATAGCATAAAGTTGAGTATTTTTCAAGTTAATCTTCATCGCCATTATCTAGCTTTACCAACACTTCTCTTGGTTTACTACCATTAGTAGGTCCAATTATACCACGTTCTTCTAATAAATCGATTATTCTAGCTGCTCTATTATAACCAACTTTAAATCTTCTTTGTAATAGTGAGGCACTTGCTTTTTGTTGTTCAACAACAAAAGCTACTACATCATTATAAAGTTCGTCATCATCATCTTCTATTTGTTCCATATCTTCTTTTTGACTAGCTGATTTATCCATATTACTATTAGCATCTAGATTTAAGAAAGCTTCATTATACTCTGCTTTTTGTTGTTCAATTGTATAATCTATTATCTTCTTAATCTCATCATCCGCAATAAATGCTCCTTGAATTCTTTGAGGGGATGCTTCTCCCATTGGTAAGAATAACATATCACCTTTACCAAGTAGTTTTTCTGCTCCTGTTGAATCAAGAATAGTACGAGAATCTATTCCACTACTAACAGCAAAGGAAATACGTGATGGAATATTAGCTTTTACAACACCAGTGATAACATCAGTTGATGGTCTTTGGGTGGCAATGATTAAATGAATACCAGCTGCTCTTGCCATTTGGGTAATACGCATAATTGATGCTTCTACATCCTTACTAGCTACTAACATCAAGTCAGCTAATTCATCTACTATTACTACAATATAAGGCATTCTAGGTATTTTACTATCATCACTCAAATTTTTATTTTTATCATCAATATAACTATTATAAGTAGTTATATTTTTAGTATGACTTTCTTCAAACACTTCATAACGGCGTTCCATCTCTGCTACAATTTTATTTAATGCTACGCTTGCTTTTTTAGGATCTGTTACAACAGGGCATAATAGATGTGGTACCCCATTATAAACTGATAATTCTACTTTCTTAGGATCAACCATAACAAGTTTAACTTCATCTGGTCTTGTTCGCATTAAAATAGAAGCAATTATTCCATTGATACAAACAGATTTACCACTACCTGTAGAACCAGCTACTAATAAGTGTGGTGTCTTATCAATCTCACACCAAACAACATTACCCATGATATTTTTACCAAGTGGACAAAGTAATTTACTACTACTTTTACTAGCAGGTACTTTTTCCATTACCTCTCTAAATGATACTGGTGTTGTTTCTCTATTAGGTATTTCAATACCAACAGTACTCTTACCAGGAATTGGTGCTTCTATTCTTATATCTTTTGCAGCAAGTACAAGAGCAATTTCTTTATGTATACTTAATACTTTATTAAGTTTAGTACCTGTTTGTAACTCAAGTTCATACTGGGTAACGGTAGGTCCAATATGTACTTCTACTACTTTACCAATAACACCAAAGTCTTTTAATACCTTTTCTAGTGTTTCAATATTCTTCTCAACTACTCCTGCTTCACTCTTACCTTTATTCTTCTTAACAGGATTTAAAATAGATATTGGAGGTAAAGTATAGTTACCATTATGAATAATAACTGGTTTATTAACCACTTCTTCTTTTATTGGTTCTTCTTTAACTTCATCCTTAGTATTAATCTTAGTCAACTCATTTATATTAGAAACAGTAACTTTTCTATCATCCTTAGCTTCCTCTTCTCCTCCTGTAATAACAGGTTTTTTACTTGCTTCAAAACTAGTATCTTTTACATCTTTTATCTTATTTTCTTTCTTAGGTAACATTTCCTTTGCTTTCATACTAGTATTCTTAACAAAATCAGCAATAGAAAAACCAGTAAATAAAGAAAGTCCTGCTATACATAAAGTCCAAGATACAATTTTCATTCCATTATAAGAGAATAATGATGTAAATAAAACACTAAATGTACACCCAATTATACCTCCCCCTATTACATCAATAGTAGCATTACTATTCATAATAGTAGAAAATGCTACTGTTAATTGATCTACTGTTTCCTGAAACACTTTTATAGCATTATAATTATTAACTGCTATATATTCTTCGTGCATCAAAGATAATATTCCTATCATAAATAGATAAACACCTAACATTTTAGTAGTAAAGAAATTAGGCCATTCTCTTTTGATTATTAGATATCCACCTAATACTAATAATAATATTAATAATATGTTATAAAATACTCCTACTAAAAAAACAGCAAAAGAAGAAATTAAGTTACCAACTGGTCCATACTTACCAATACCAATAATACCAGTAAGTAAAAATATTACTCCGTATAATTCACTACTATAAGCAAAGCCTTTCTTCTTTTCCCTTTTAGTCTTCTTTTTAGCCATATAAACACCTTCTTCTTAGATTATAATTATATTGTAACACAATCCTATCTTATCTAAAAGAAAAAATCTCTTATAAAGAGACTATTTCGTTAAAGATATTAAATAACTATTTTCTATATTATTATCAGTTTCAAAAGTATATGTATATATATTAAACATACCTTTATATTTCTCATACTGTGTCTTTACTCTTTTAGCTAATTCTTCGTTATCCATATTTTCATCACCATATATTTTATAAAGATCAAATATTTCATTTCTATTATTAATAGCGTCATTATAATTACCATAAAATCTAGTAGTTAATCCTACTGTTACATAATTAGAAAAAGCTTTTCTAACTCTTATTTTATAGGTTGTTTTACTATTTGTTTCTTTACTTCCATCTATATAGTAACTATATATTCTTGAAATAGCATCACCATCATGACCATGATTACTATAATCTGCTTTATATAAGTCAGTAGCTTTATCATAGACTATTAATGGTAAATTATCAATTGGACATAAATATGCTGTAATAGGAGTATAAGTAATACTATTACCAAAATATTCTTTTAAGTAAGATTCTATTTCTTTACTACTTACCCCTTTATTAAATTTTTGATAATTGTTTTTCATATAAAACAAAAACTTCTCATCATCTGTCATATCAATAGGTTTTTTATTTTCTACCAGGGTAATAAAATAATTATCATATATCTTTATTTTATCAAGAAGAGTATTAACTTCCTCATCAGTTAGTTTAGAAGATATTATTTCTTCTTCTTTTTCTTCTAAGTTATCATTGTCTACAGTACTATTAAATTTTTTAAAACCAAATAATAAGAATAAAGTTATTGCTATTATTAGTACAATTACTAAAATAATTATTATTTTCTTTTTATTTTTCTTTTTCATTACTACCTCTAAAATAATCTTAATATATCATTAAATGTTACATAGACCATCAATGCCATTAATAAGAATAAACCAACAGTATGAATCATTGCTTCTGTTTCTGCTTTAACTGGACTTCCCTTAATTTTTTCAATAATGATAAATAGAATATGTCCACCATCAAAAGCAGGTAATGGTAATAAGTTAATGAATCCAACATTTATTGATAGAAAAGCAAATAGGTATAATAGATTAGCAAGGCCACCACTTCTTTGTGTTCCTACTACTTCATAAATACCAACCGGTCCAGATAACTGACTTATTTTAATATTACCAGTAAATAAACTAGCAACAGTTACCCACATTTGTCTAAATAATGCTCCTGTTTTAGTTACCATGTATTTTAAGGAAGATACTAATCCATATTCTTTCTTTCCTTGAAAGTTAATACCATAAGAATAAGTTACTTTATCATCTTTTATTTTCTTTTCAGGCATTATTTTATAGGTCTTAATACTTCCATCTTCTTTAGTAACAACAAATGTCGTTGCTTCTTTATGTTTATCAATGGTAAGATAAAGGGAAATATCATCTCTTGTATTAATACGATGGCCATTAATTTCTTTGATAACATCGCCTTTTTCTAATCCTGCTAGATATGCTTTTGATCCTTTATTTACAGCAGTAATTAATGGTTCTGATGAAGGGCTTCCCCAAATAAGTCCTATAAAGAATAACATCAATATAGCTGATATAAAGTTAAAACCAGCTCCAAAAAACATTACTAAGAATCTCTGCCAAGGCTTTTTACCTTGTAAAGTTCTATCTTTAGGAATATTTTCTTCTTCACCTTCTTCGCCTGCTAACTGACAAAAGCCTCCAATTGGAATAAGTCTTAAGGAATAAGTTGTTTCTTTTCCTTTGTGTGATATAAGTTTAGGTCCCATTCCAAGTGCAAATTCATGGACATAAATTCCTGTTAATTTAGCAAAGAGAAAATGTCCACTCTCATGTATAAAGATTATTGCTCCTAGAATAAGAATAAAAATTAATAATGTTACCATAAAACCTCCTATAATATTCCTACAAATAGGATAAATGCTAATGCTACAAAGATTAAACTATCAAATCTATCAAGAATACCACCATGTCCAGGTATTAATGATGAATAATCTTTCACTTTATAGGTTCTTTTAATGCTAGAGAATACTAAATCACCTAACTGACCTATTAATGATAAGAAGAAAGTTATAAATATGATTAGTACTAGTGACATATTGGAATT
Source organism: bacterium (assembly GCA_014846175.1). Classification (GTDB taxonomy): domain Bacteria; phylum Bacillota_I; class Bacilli_A; order RF39; family UBA660; genus Onthousia. The sequence goes on from RKAV01000067.1 coordinate 10,200, forward strand.
GATACCAACAAAGTAAAATGTTGATGCCACAAATGTTCCCATTAAAAGCCCACCTACTAAACCTTCTATTGTTTTATTAGGGCTAATAGTAGGACATAATTTGTGTTCTCCTATATAAAATCCTGTAAGATAAGCAAATACATCAGTAATTGTAGTTATTAATAAAATGTATATTAGATAGTTTAAATCATAATTTCTTATTAAGATAATAAGTCCAAATGATAAACCAATAAATATAGATGAACCAATCATGTATAAAGCATCATTAATATTATAAGTATCATCTTTACTATTTAGGAATAATAATGGTAGTAAAAAAATAAATATTAACAAAGCAAAAGCACGATAATCAGCCATATAAGTAAATACATTTTGATTATAACTTAATACTGTTAAAAATAAAACTATAAAGTAAGCAAAGAAACTAACAGTCTTTGGAAACTTTTTAGTATTTTCTCTTACTTTAATAAGTTCATAAATACCAGCTATAGCAAGTAATGTCATAAACATGGAAAAAGTAATACCTCCAAGTAATAATATTGGTATAAATATTAAAACCATAAAAACAGCACTCACTATTCTTTCCTTCATTTTTTTCATCTCTTGTCCTCCCATTATAAGTATAATATAAAAGTTGACTTTTAACAATAAAAAAAGGATATCTCTATCCCTAAAACTTATCAGCATTAATCTTTACATACTTATTATTGTTATTCATACAATTACTAGCTTGACAAAGAGTACGAATAGCATTAATTGTTTTACCATTTTTACCAATTAATCTCCCCATATCTTCTTCTTTAACTAATATTTCAATAGTAATAACATCATCAGATGAAAATTCTTTAATACTAATATCATCTTTATTAATTACAACTCCCTTAACAAGAGTCGTTACAAGTTTTACTAAATCCATTATTTTGATTCCTTTTTAGTTTTATTATCAGCAAATTTTTTCATAATACCTTCGTTTTTTAATAGACTACGAACAGTATCAGAAGGAATTGCACCACGATCTAACCATTTAAGAGCTACTTCTTCATTAATCTTAGTAGTATTTTCTTTTTCTAGTGGATTATAAGTACCAACTAATTCAAGATATTCACCATCACGTCTAGCTCTAGAATCAGTTACTACAATACGATAAGTTGGTCTTTTCTTAGCACCCATTCTCATTAAACGAATCTTAACAGCCATATTTCCACTCCTTTCCAATTACAGTTAATATTATAAAACACCAATCATAGCCTTGTCAACCTTTTTTTGTTAACATCATTTCACAACAAATGGATTCAAAGCTGTTCCATCACCTTTAGTTATTTGTGTATCAGCCTTTAGGTTAATAACTGGGCGGATCCCTAAGTAGTTATCCACGCTGTTCCACGGGTGCAAACTACCAGAGGAAAAAACACCCCAGACATACGCAGAAGAGTAGTTAGAACCGAAGTCAACAGGCGAAAGAGACCACTGATATTGTCCATTATATAAATAATAATTTGTATTTGATGTATTAAATACACCTCCAGCCATTGCTATTTCATCAGCTGTAATTAGTGCCACGGGATAGTCTAGTTTTGCACTTGCATTTGATAATTTGAATTTATCATTAGCTTGTGCACATTTCAAACTTGGTGCTCCTCTATCCACATTTCTATTATATGAACCATAATATGTAGTTGAATCAGTTTTATATCCTGTTCTACTTGAAATACTTCTATCATTACAAAATGTTTCATCAGCTAATTTTGAAGTATAAGCTGTTAGATTATTTTTATACCAATTATCTGTGGTTGTTTTAACAGCTGAATTTGTATTATTTGTTTGTGCAGTTGATAAACTTTTTGAACTATAACTTATTGGTTTTACTATCATTCTTGTATCATTTTGATACCCTGTTACTTTATATACCACATTACAAGATGTATTTAAACAACTATATAACTGACTTTTTACTATCTCATCATGATTATCTTTCCATGTTAATTGTTTTATTGTACCAGTTAAAGTAAATTTCTTAGTAGAAGCATCAAAGGTATACCCTGTTCCATAGTTATAT
>RKAV01000034.1 GCA_014846175.1 bacterium
CTTTTTGTGCTTTTAATCTCTTTCAAAAAAATAATAGAAAGAGAGATGAAATTATGAACGATGAAAAGAAAATTGCAGATATTTATATTAGAGTTAGTACACTCGACCAAGCAAGAGAAGGTTTTAGTTTACCTGAACAAAAAGAAAAACTAATTGAATTTTGTAAATCTAAAGGATATGAAATTCACAAAATATATGCTGATGAAGGAATAAGTGCTAAAGATGATAAAAGACCAGCATATCAACAAATGATAAATGATATTAAAAATGGTACAGTTAATGTCATAGTATCTTTAAAATTAGATAGACTAACTAGAAGTGTTTTTGACGTGGAAAAACTAATGAAAATATTAGAAAAATATGGTTGTGATTTAGATTGTAAAGATGATGATTCTAATACATTAACCTCTAATGGAAGAATGTATATAAGACTAACAACTGCGTTTAGTCAAAATGAAATTGAGAGATGTTCAGAAAGAACAAAGTTTGGTATGGTTGGTGCAATTAAGGCAGGACACATTCCAAATAGAACTCCAATAGGATTTAAAAGAATTGATAAAAAATTAGTACCAGATGAATTAACAAAAGATATCATAATTAGAATGTATGATTTATATTTAGAAGGAAAAAGTTATCAGGGTATTGCTAATATTTATAATAAAGAAGAAATATTAGGAAGAACTAATTGGTTAGATTCTACTATTCAAAAGATTATGACTAATGAACTTTATAAAGGAGATTATGTTCATGGAAAAAGAACTAAACATCATCAGTATTATGAAGATGTTATAGAGCCAATAGTATCAAAAGAAAAATGGAATGCTTGTCAGTATCAAACTAAGAGAAATGCTAGGCACTATGAAAGAACTGCGACTTATCTTTTTACTAATAAATTAAAATGTTCAGTATGTGGTAATTTCTTAGGTGGTAAAGCTACTACTAAAAGAAAAAGTGGTAAGAAATATTATTACTATAAATGCGAAAAATGTAGAACTAACTACAAAGAAGATGCTATAAGAGATGGTTTGTTACTTCAATTATATGACCTAATAAGAAAAGATAATTTAATTAATAAATATTACACACCATTTATAAAACGCAAGCAAGAAGATAATACTAAAGATTATAAAAATGAATTGAAGGAATTAGAAAAACAAGAAGAAAGAATTAAATGTGCTTATCTAAATGGTGTTGTTAAAATAAATGAGTTTGATAACGAATTAAAAAGTATTAGATATAAAATTGATAATATTAATAAAAAGATTAAAGAAATAAAACAGTGTGAAAACTTTAACTTTACTACTAATGATTTATTAATTTTAGAAGATACAGAAACAATTGATACTTTTGTTAACCCTGATATATTTTTAACTAACATTTTAAATTTAACTAATGCTTCAAGAGAAAAAATGAAAAGAATAATTGGCACTTATATTGATAATATTGAAGTTAATAAAGTTGGTGATAAAATAGAATTATTAAATATTGAGTATAGAAAAAGTTTTCTAACTGATTTAGTAAATTACCATAACAATTATGGTGTACCTTATAACTTTAATATATTTAGTGATGAAAAAGGTTTTAAAATACCAATGAATCACGAGGGTAAAACTAGTTTAGAAGCAAAAGAATATTTTAATAAATTACAAGAAGTTGTTTCAAAAAATAGTTTAAAACTAAATTATTATGAAACTGAAGCAGATAGTAAATTAGAAGATATTAGTTTTGAACCTAATGGAGATTATGAACAAATATTAAGATTAATAGTTTTATCAGATACTAAAAATTATAATGATAAAACTTTAAGATTAGGCGTTATTACTTTAGATTTAGAAAGTGCATTATATTTTCGTTTAAATAGAAAAGAGAAACCAAATGAGTTATGCAATATTTAGATGTCAAAGTATTAACACATTAAACGATTTATCCCATATTGGTAGTCATAATAAACGAGAAAAAGAATCTTATAAATCTAATCCTGATATAAGAAAAGCAGATAGCAAAAATAATATACAATTAGTTAAGTGTGATAAGAAGTATAGAGAAAAATTTTATGAAATAACTAAAGAATATCGAAAAGAACATGAAGAAAAAATGAAAACTGTTAGACAAGATAGATATAAAGATTTTGATCAGATGGTAAATGATTCTAAAAGTTGTGTAGCAGATGAAATGATATTTACAAGTGGACCAGAGTTCTTTAAAGATATGTCAAAAGAAGAAATATTAAGATGGGCTAATGGATGTATGGAGTTTGTTTATAAGAATTTAGGTTATACAAAAGAGCAAGTAATACAATCAGTATTACACTTAGATGAAAGAACACCGCATATTCATTGTGTAGTAGTTCCTCTAGTTAAAAAGTTTGATAAAAGAGTTAATAAAGAAAGATATTCAATTTCTAAAAGAGATTATATAAAAGACCAAAATTATTTAAGTATATTACAAGATAAATATTGCTTTAGATTAAATAATCTAGGTTTTAAATTGGAGCGTGGTGAAAAAGGAACTAAAATTAAAAATCTTTCTTTAGGTCAATTAAAAGGTATAACTAGACAATATGAAAGACTTGCTAATAAAAGTAAAAAGAATATTGAAAATGAATATTTAAAAATTATTAATATGTTAAAATTTTCTAAAAAGAAAGCTTTTTCAGATTCAATTATTCTTAATGGTGAATCATATCACATCTTACTAAAATATTTAGATTTATATACTAAAGAAATTCAAAATCAAGTAATATATGAAAACTTTTTTAATGATTTAGATGGCTATATTTTTAATTATAAAGAGTTAGAAAAAGAATATAATCACTCACAAAAAGTAATAGATAATTTAGAGGAAGGAAATGAAAATTTAAACCAAAATAATAATAACTTAATTGACTTTATCAAGCATATATTAGAAATATTAAAAGGCTTTTTTAGAAGAATTCTACTTTCTAAAAATGAAAATGATAAGAATAAAACTATAAATATTTTAAAAGAATGTTATGAAAAAGATTTTTATAATTATTATGATCTAATATATATTTCTAAAGATACTGATAAAGAGATAGAAGTAAATGATTTTATAAAAGAAGAAACATTAGAAAAAGAATACGACTATTTTGATTAGCCGTATTCTTTGTTTATACTAAATTTCTGATAATTTAGAAACACACTTGCAAATTGACATAATCAATTAGTGTGTAGAGTTACATTTAGTAATTCAATTTTAAATAAGTTGTGTTATAATAATAAATTAAAAGGAGATGATAGTTATCAAAACAGAAGAATTAAATAAATATATTAATGCACTACTAAATAAATCAGAAGAAGCATATTTAATGTCAATTGAGATAATAAATAAACCTACTATTAATTATAGAACTGAAGGATTTTGTTTTTTTATCTGTAATGCTTGGGAATTATTATTAAAAGCATATCTTATTAATAAAGCAAAAGATATCAATGTAATAAATTATAAAGATGGTACTAATAGAACAATTGGACTAGATGAATGTGTAGAGAAAGTTTTTACAAGTACAACAGATAAAACAAAGAACAATATTTCTTTTGTTAGAAATATTAGAAATAAAGCAACACATCTAATATTACCAGAATATGATTTTATATTATCTCCTGCTTTTCAAAGATGTTTAACAAACTATAATAAATTTTTCAAAAAACAATTTCCAGAATATAATTTAAATGAAAAAGTAACACCATATATTGCATTAGTTAATCCTGGAGATGATAAAGATGTTTCTTCTTTAATATTAAATCCTAGTAATTTGTTAATGCTTGAGAAAGTAAAAAAAGAATTAGATTCAGATGAAAATTTAACTCAAATATTAAGATTAGTATCTACTAAAAAAGAATCAGAGGCGGATATTAAGTACACAGTTGTTAAAGATGGTGGAGAAAAAGCTACAGTAATTAATGTTCCAAAAGATATTGATAAAACTCATCCTTATACTGCTACAGAAGTAATAAAGAAGATAAAGGAAACATTAGAATTATCTCTTGGTCCGAATCATCAATTTACTTCAAATAAATTTCAAGATATATGCAAAAGAAAGGGAATAAAGAATAATCAAGATTATTGTTATCAGTTTCCTTATTCTAAAACTAAAATTTATAAATATAGTGATATAACAATTGAATATATTAGTCAAGTTTACATCGAAGAATTCAAAAAATAAAAAAGTTGTGAATAATTGATAATTATGTGTTATAATATATATGTAGATGGGATACTTGTGAAGGAATAACGATGTGTTGGCAATGCCAGTAAGCATACTTTGTATGTGAGCATTCATCTCGCCTGGGGTACCCATCATTTTTCATATGGAAAATTTGACATTTTTCTAAAAATATGTATAATAACCTAATAAAAGGGGGATTATTATGGAGAAGAATTTTTTTAAAAAGATATGTGGTAGTATTGATTATAATACTTATACAGGGTTGCAAAATACCTTAGGTATGTCTACTATTGGACTTGCTGTAGCAAATGAATTAATACCTCAATATTCTTTAGTAAATAATTCTATTGACATTTTAGCATATAGTACATTAATTGCGTACTTAGGAATGGCTTGGACAAACGGAAAAGAATACACAAAAGATATTAAACAAATTAGAGAATTATATAATTATTTTTTAAATAATTATAATAAGTTAAATAAAATCTTTGATTTGAATAATCCAGTAGAAATTTATACAATGTTTAATTACTTATTATATAAAGGTTATTTATCTAAAAATAAGGAATTTCAATTTTCTGGTAAACAAGCAAGAGATTTAAAAGGTTTAAGTGGTGCTGAAGTTATTACTGGAAAAGCAGTTTGCAGACATATTTCTGGTATGCTTACTGATATTTTAAATGGATATGGAATCGAATCCAGTCAATTAGGCGTATACTCAAAAAATTATAGTATAAATATTAATATTTTAGAAGAACAAAAATACACTAAGGAAGAATTAGTTAATTGGGTTAGAATGCATATAACTGACGAACAAACCTATGAATTTGTAATGAAATTAATTGATGAATTGGTAGACAATAGAAATCAAAATATAGAAATTTCTTCAGAAATGATTGATGATGAAAATATATTAAAAAGGAAAGTTGGAAATCACGCAATATCTTTTGCTTTCAAAGATGGAAAAAGTTATTTCTTAGATCCAACACAAACTAGAATTTATAGGATGAAAGAATCTAATGAGAGTACATTATATGATAGTGAATGTGATGATATTCCAATGCGACTAATACCTTCGATTTTATTAAATGATTCAAAAGGTTATTTACAAATGAAAAAACATTTATCTAATCCATGTTTAAGTATTACCGCAAAAGAAGAACAAGTATTTGTAAAAGAAACATTGGATAAATGTAGAAATAATATGGATATATTTGAACAATTTTATGTTGATAATTGTGAATTGTATGATGATATTTCAAGTAAAGTATTAAATATTAGAAAACATAAATCTATTTTAAAATAAATAAAATATACAAAAAAATTGAATATGTGTTATAATATAGTTAGTTAATAGTTATTACTAACTATTTCTTTTGTCCTAGAAGTTGTTCTACTTCTTCCATTAGGGCACCATTGGCGAATCTGTTCGAACTATTCGAACTTTGATATATAGAATCAATCAGAAATGATTGATTTTTTCGTTTTTTGAAAAAATCATAGAAAGGTGGAATCTATGATTAAGTTTATTAAAAAAGAATTAGAGATTGAAGAACCTTTAAAACAACGAATAATGATTATATGTGATTTTTGTAATACTACACCAACTATTATAAACGGAAGTATTAGAAAGATAGACAAAACTAATCTTACTTATATTGAACCACATAGAATTATTATTAAAGATAATTTATATCTTGCTTTTAATTATTCTAATGAAATCTATATTCAAAATTTAGGTAAGAAGATTAAATTATCAGAACTTGAAAACTATATAAAACAAGTGTAGGACTTGATTTTATAAGCATAGAAATTAAAATATGAAGAAATTGACACTGATAATTTTTTTTGATATAATAGTCCTCAATTTAAGGGGGATATTATGGAAAAGAAAGATTCTTTATTAATGTTAAAATATATGATATCAGAAGGATTTAATCCAAATAATTATGAAAGAATATTAGAATTATTACAATCTGCACCATTATCATTATCAAACAATTTAAAGGAATATAATCCATATTTATTATCTAAAAAAGTATTATATTCAGAATTAGATGATTATGGTATTGATGGAGCATATGGGTATTTAGAAAATAGTGAAATTGTTGTTCCAAAGACAATTGAAAATGATAATAGATTTTTATATAGACCAGTAAAAAGATTATATCAAAAGTATAGTTATGGTACCCCATTAATCGATGAGTTTGGAGCTGTTGTCTTTCTACAAGATTCATTAGAAGAAAATAGTGATAAAATTTATAATGCAGTTAAGAATAGTATAAATTTTAAGAATTTATACTTTGGATTTATCACAGAAATGTATCCAAAAATAGACCATGGTGATCAAAGATTAGTATATGTATTTCATCAGTTAATGAATCAGTTAGATGGATATAAATTATCATATGAAACAATTAGTGAAGAAAATAAAAAATTATATTTAATTAAGAAAAATTAGAGGTGTCAAAGACATAAAAATAGGTTAAGTGTCTTTGTCGCCTCTTTTTTGATAAAAAAATATGAAAGGATTTAAATTTTATGAATGAAGAAAAGAAAATCGCAGGGCTTTATATTCGTGTAAGTACTGAAGACCAAGCAAGAGAAGGATTTAGTTTACCAGAGCAAGAAAAACGCCTTAGAGCAATGTGTGAATATAAAGGTTATGAAATATATGATGTTTATAGAGATGCTGGTATAAGCGCTAAAACAGGTAATTTAAGACCTGAATTTGAAAGACTATTACAAGATATAAGAGATAAAAAAGTAAATACAATAGTAGTCTTAAAATTAGATAGATTAACAAGAAGTGTTTATGATATGGAAGGTATAATGAATTTCCTAGAAGAAAATGATGCTTATTTAGATTGTGCTAATGATGATATAAATACGACAAATGCTAATGGTAAAATGGTTACTAGACTTTTAACTACTGTTTCACAAAATGAAATAGAAAGAACAAGTGAAAGAACAAAAATAGAATTAACTGGTGCTATTAAAGTTGGTCATATTCCACATCATGCTCCACTTGGATATAAACATGAAGATAAAAAGTTAGTAATTGATTATTCTACCAAAGATGTAGCTATTAGAATATTTAATATGTATCATGATGGAATGACTTATCAGAAAATAAGTAATATTTTAAATGAAGAACAAGTATTAGGTAAAACTAATTGGAGAGATTCAACAATAGTTCATATACTAGAAAATCCAATTTATAAAGGAGACTTTATTCATGGTAAAAGAACTAAACATCCAACTTATTATGAAAATGTTGTAGAACCATTAGTAAGCAAAGAATATTGGGAAGAATGCCAAGTACAACAAAAGAAAAATTCTAGAAGTTATAAAAGAACACTAAACTATTTATTCTTACAAAAACTAAAATGTCCTAAATGTAAAAGAATATTAGGTGGTAAAGCAACAACTAAAAAGAATGGTAATACTTATTATTACTATTACTGTAATGATTGTAAAATCAATATAAAAGAAAATACAATTGAAGAAGCGTTTGATGAATTTATGGATTCAATTGTAGAATATGATTCTATTGTTAATCAATATTTTCTACCAATGATAAAACAAAAAGTAGAAAATCCAAAGGAAGAACTTGAAAAAGAAATTAAAAATCAAAAAGATAGATTTACAAGAATAAGAGAAGCATATATAGAAAAAGTATTTACGCTTGAAGAATATAATAAAGAACGTAAAAAAGTAGAAGAAATAATTGATAAATTAAAAATAGAACTAGAAGAAACTGAAGTATGTGAACAATTAAAATTTACGCCAAATGATATTTTAGTTAAAAGAGATATTGACTTTATCAATTCTATCAAGTATCCAGAAAAGTATAAAAATAATACTAAATTTTGGAAAGAATATACAAGAGAAGAAAAATCAGATTTAATAATGAAATATGTTGATGAAATAGAACTAGAAGAAGTATTTAATGGTAAATGTATTCCTAAATTTGTTAAGTTTAGAGAAAGTATAGCGAGTGCTAGTAATGAATTATACTGGAATGGTTATTATGATAGATATGTACCATCATTATTTGGAAATATCTATGGCAATATTAGATTTAGTGAATATCTACCTGAAAAAGAAGTTGGAGAACAAATAATGAGATTAAGACAATTCTATGATGTTGGATATTATGAAGCAACTTATAATGTTAAAAATCAAGTATTTTATTTCAACTTTATAGAAGATAATAAAACACTAGTAAGAGTATTCCCACTTGAAGATTATAGAAAGATAGATCAAGATATGAAAATGGATACATATAATCTAGGTGTTATATATGTTAAAGAAGATAATGGAACATTACTAAAAAATGAGGATGATGTATTTAAGTATATACCAGCCGAATGTGATTGTAATGTTGTTTATAGTAAGGAACCGATATTCGTAGAAACTAAACCTGTTTCTTACTATGAAGATGAAGAAACTGAAGAAGTTTCTCAATAATAAAATGTGGGGCACGTTTTGTTACGAAGTAATGAAAGTGGCGATAACATTTTATAAAACGGATTCTAAGGTGTCCTTAGCCCACTGGTAATTTTGGCTCTGCCAAAATGCCTAGGGGGTTATACATTTTGGATAAACCTAAAATGAACTATAAAAAAGGAGCGTGATTTTTATGGAACTAGCATATTCAATACACTTAGGTAGTGATAAAAATAAAAAGAATTCTGTAAGAGTGAGTGTGAAAACAAATAAAAGTGGAACAACATCAATGAGTAATAATGCAATTCAAAATGCACAACAACTTTCTAGAGTGGATAAACATAATTATAGAAAATATGATAATGAACAAGATGATATTGTAATAGTTAGAGGAACTTCTTCTTTATATAATGATGTTAAGAAATTATATTTGAAAGAATTTGAAGAAGCAAGAATTAAGTATAATGAAACTCAAAGAGAAACAAGAAAGATAAAAAATTATTTTTCTCATATCAGTAATAATGCTAAAAATGATTTAGCTTGTGAACTTATTATTGAACTTGGAAATAAACAATATTGGGATACAAAAGATATTAATTTCAAAAAAAGAATGACAAGTGTATATTCTAAACAAGTAGAAGATTTAGAATTATTAGTGCCTAACTTTAAAGTTGCTTCAGCAATAATTCATTATGATGAAACTAGTCCACATATGCATATTGTTGGAGTACCAATTAAATATAAAAATAAAAATGGTATGGAAAAACAAGTTGGTAAGAGTGATGTTTTTACAAAGGAATCATTAGCTACATTACAAAAGAAAATGAGGGTTCTTTGTATTGAATATTTTAATAAAGAATATAACTTGAATGATATCTTAAAACCTAAATTAAAAGGTAGAAATATTGATATAAATGTAAGTGATATGGATAACTATACCTTAATGAAAGAACAATTAGAAAAGAATCAACAAAAATTAGAACAAGCAAATGAAAAATCATTAGCACTAAAAGAAATTACAAAAGATGTTAAGGATTTAGTAAAAGATTTAAAGACTACACTAACATCTAAAGATAAATATATTTTAAAACAAGAAGACAAAGATAAAATAATCAACTTTATTGATAAAGTTGATAAAACAAATAAGGAATATCAAAATATACAAGAATTATCTATAACTTTAAATAATATAGATGAAGAACTTAAATATAATCGTGAACAAATTAACATACTAACTGAAAATAATAATAGTTTAGAATTAAGAGTGAAAACACTTGATGATAAAGTAAATAAAAAAGATGATGAAATAAAAGAATTAAAAAAAGAAAATAATGTATTAAAAACTTCATTAGAAAATTTACAAAAACTATTTGATAAACTTATTAGATTCTTAAAAGATAGAATGTTTAATAAAAAAGAAAAAGATAAGTATTATGATATGTCGTATGAACTATATAAAAGAGATATTATTGGTAAAGATGATATGTTAAAGATTAAAGATAATTATGATAGGAAAGACAAAAATAACGGCGAATTTGAGCTGTAATACTATGTTTTAACATTAATTTATGCTATAATAAAAAAGCAAGGTGATTTTATGGTAAATTTAACAATAAATGATTTAACACAAAGAAATATTCTTCAGCATCTTGAAGAAACGGAAAAATTATTATGCAAAGTAGCATCTAAATTATCGAGTAAGCAAAAAAATTCTAATATATATGCAATGCCAGATTTAGGAATAGCTCAAAATGGAACAAGAATGATGGGTGGTTTTTTTACAGGTGCTTGTTATACTTGGAATAGTGATATTCCGTTTATACCTATAGATGCAACTGTTAATGTTTGTGGAACAGCAGTATATAAATTGAATAAAGAAATTACAAATGAAGAATTTATTGAAAGACTTAATGGTGTTATGAATAATAGAAATACGTATTTGAATTTTGTCAATACTTGCTTACCTAAAAAAATTTTAGATTCAATTGATGTTGACGATGCTTCAAAATTTTTTTGGAACTACAATAAAGGTAATCATTTTGTAATTTTTGCGGAGTCGAATGGCGAATATGGTTTAGAAAAAGGTCAATATATGATTGTTCATGCTTCTGCAATAGAATTTAAAAAAGATAATTTAAAATATGGTTTATATCCTGTAAAAGGTAATTGGTTTTATGATGATATAAAAACAGAATATGATGATGAAAATAAAAGATACATTAGATATATATCCGGAGAAAAAGCAAAGAGGTTTTATGATATTGCAACTTATTTAAGAGAATTTAATAAATTACGAAACAAATATTTTTGTCAAAGTGTATTAGGAAATTTAATAGAAAAAGAAATAATTAATATAAGCCATTATGGTATGCCTACTATAAATTCAATATGTATAGGAAGCCAATGGGAGCAAATAGATTATACTCTTTTAACCGCACCTGGAAATGACGTTTTTTTAGTGCATCCTGAAATTAATTCTAATAATCTAAATAGTATAATTTTAGAGGGTAAAAGCATGACTTTAACACCACATGGTTGCGGAGTAAGAATGAATAATCCTGAAGATAAAATTGAATATTTTGAAGGTGGAATAAAAATTGGTGATAATACTTACAAAATTGGAGAGAGTGTGAATATAGGTGTAGATGTTTCGGTTAGAACAAAAGAAATGACACCTGATGAATTAGATAGTCATATCCAAAATATATTATCAATGTGTCCAGGAACAATCTATGGTAGGTTAAGTCAAAGATTTGCTAGAACTAAATATGGAGATTTTAATTATAAAGGAGAATTAGAAAATGCCAATAGTAACATTCATAAGACACGCTGAAACAACTTACAATGCTAATAAAATTTTTGCTGGCAGAATTGACTGCGAATTATCAGAAAAAGGTATCGAAGATACTATAAAAAATTTTAATTATAAAAAAGAAGATTTTGATGTATATTATTGTTCTCCGTTAAAAAGAAGTATAGATACATTGAATTTAATTGTTAAAGGTATTGATAAAATTAATATTGATGATAGAATCATTGAAATATCTATTGGAGATTGGGAAGGAAAGAAAAAAGATAATTTTACAAATGAATTATTAAATAATTATAGAAATGGATTATATACACCACCTAATGCAGAAACAACAATTGAAGTTGATGATAGGGTTGTTAGTTTTATTTCTGAACTTTTTGAATTGTTTGATGATAATACTAGAATTCTTGTTGTAACTCATAATGGTATAATGAGGTCTATTAAAAGAAACTTTGTTTCTAATTATAAAAATATTATGTCAAGTAATTTAGAAAGCATAGTTCTAGATAGAAACAATTATAATTATTATTTAAATAAGAAAAAAGAAGAAAAGGAGAACGAAAAATGCAAATAACTAAATATAATCAATCTTGTTTGCTTGTAGAAACTAACGATAAAAGAATTTTAAT
>RKAV01000024.1 GCA_014846175.1 bacterium
AAATAATGATTATAGGGAAATAGCACTTACTAAAATGGGAACAAGGCAGTTAACTCTAACATTATTATCAATATTTGCTGTAACTATGGTATCAATAGGAACAACTTTTGCTATGTTTACAGTGTCATCAAAGTCAGCAGAATATAATGTTGTAAAAACAGGTACTCTAACTATTGACTTTAGTTCTAGTTCATCAACCATCGGACTTAATAATGCCTTACCTATGTCAGATAGTTCAGGCCTTGCCCAAACAGGTAATACTTTTACTATAAGGAATACAGGAACACTACCTGCTAATTATACAGTATCACTAAGAGATGATAAAGATATGATTACTCAAGATAACTGTAGTGATAAACAATTAGATAAATCATATATTAAATATAGTATTGATAATACTACAGCAAAACTTTTAAACACTTCAACAGAATCCTTAATAACAGGAACATTAAATGCCGGAGAATCAAAGACATTTACCTTAAAATTATGGATTAATAATTCTTCTCCTAATACAGTTTTAAATAAACACTATCACGGAAAAATTGTTGTAGATGCAGCACAGGAAACTAATACAGTAAGAGGAACTGCATCAGAAATGATAGCATCAGCAAATCCGGAAACATTAGATTATAATACAGCTAATGTGATTCAAAAGAATCAAATGTGGGCATTTACTCATGAAGCAACAGAACAATTAGCAGCAACAACTGATTATAGATATATAGGAGCAAATCCCAATAACTATGTAAAATTCAATGATGAACTATGGAGAATCATTGGAGTATTTGATGTAGATGACGGAACAGGAAAAATAGAGAAGAGAATGAAAATCATCAGAAATGAATCAATAGGAAATTATACGTGGAGTAATCAAGATACTTCAACGGAAAGAGATCCTAATCTTGGAAAAAATAATTGGTCAGATGCAAGATTAAATTATTTACTAAATTCAGGACATGAAAGTGAAACTTACGGAGGAAGCTTATACTGGAATAGAAAGAGTGGAAATTGTTATTATATGTCTAGGACTACATCATGTGATTTTACTTCTACAGGTCTAACAGACTCAGCAAAATCAATGATAGGAGATGCAAAGTGGTACTTAGGTGGCAGTAGTACTAACAATGATGTAACACCACCAATGTTTTATACAAGAGAAAGAGGAACAACAGTATATAATAGTAGTAGGAGTACAAATTGGATAGGAAAAGTAGGATTAATGTACCCAAGTGACTATGGATATGCCACAAGTGGAGGAAGTAGTACCAATAGGGCAAGTTGTATGTCAAAAGAATTATATAATTGGGAAGATAGTAGCTATAGTGATTGTAAAAATAATGACTGGCTAAATATAAACTATCCACAATGGACAATGAGCCCGCGTGCCGATACCTATTTTCCTGTTTTCACTGTCAATTTTTCTGGCAATGTCTACGGCTTTGATGCTGGTAATGTTAATGCGAGTCGCCCAGTCGTACATCTAAAATCCACAATTAAGGTGATATCAGGATCAGGAACTACAACTTCTCCATTCATTTTATCTGTTTAAAAAAAGAAGAGCATGTATAATATGGTGTGTAAATTATAAATTTACATGCCATATTTTTTATGGAATAATGGAGGAAGAAAATATGCAAAATTTAAAACTATTAGATTACACAAAAAAGAGGCTTGATGATATGTATTTGATTATATATGCTATCAAGAATGATATTAATATTAAAAAAGGAGAAATTATTGAAAATATTGATATTTATACTATTGTAGGTATAAATAAAAAAGGAATTAGACAATTGGTGGGCATATATCAAGATAGACCACTAAATAACAGATATTGGTTAGATATATTTGAAAACTTTAAAGCTAGAGGATTAGATACTGTTTTATTTCTTGCAGTAGATGATAACAAAAATTTTAAAAGGACTGCTAAAATTGCATTTCCTATGATTACCTTTGTTGATTCACTAACGTATGTTACATCTAGATTTGATAAATATGTATCTGAAAAGTCATCAAGAAAAGTCACTTCAAGAATACATAAATTATATTCTCAAAATACTATCACTGAATATAAAAATGAATTTAATAATTTTAAAGAAACTTATAATAACACTATTCATAAGAAACTTATTGATAAATATTTGAACAACTTAGAGAGTTACTATAAGTACAGTGTTAATGTAAGAAATTTATTATTTAAACCATTGGCAAACACAAGAATTTATGATAGATATAAATGTTAATATAGAAAGTCATAAATATGTCAAAGTTAAAAAGTCATAATTTTGCACTATTTATGGCTTTTTTGTTATCTCATAATAAATAAAGTATGTTCCTTTACTATATTTATGATATATTAGATGTAGTTGAGGTGATGTTTGTTATGAAATATATTATTACTTCTTATGATCATTTTGGTAGGGGTATTACTTATATAGATGGTAAGATTACTTTTGTTAAAGGGGTTAGATTAGGTGATGAGGTAGATATAGATATTATTAAAGATAAGAAAACATATTCCATTGGAAGGGTTAAAGAACCTAAGAGTTATCCTAGTATCTTTTGTCCTTATTACTATTCTTGTGGTGGATGTCATTTAGAACATTTAACTTATGAAGAACAATTAAAGTTTAAAAAAGATAAAGCACTTAATATTTTAACTAGATATGGTGGTATTAATATAGATAAAATATCAATAATAGATAGTATAGATAAGTATTATCGTAATAAAGTAGTATTTCATATAGAAGAAGATAAAATAGGTTTCTATGAAGAGAATAGTAATAAACTATTAGATATAGATAAGTGTTATTTAGTAAATAATAATATAAATAATATATATTTATCTATTAAAGAATTTATCAAAGATAATAGAAAATTAAAAGAAGTTATGATTAGGGCTTTTGATAATAATAGTATGATAGCATTTATTGGTAATTGCAATATAGAAAGATTAGATTATTTTAAAGATAAAGTAGATTCTTGTTACTTAAATGGAAAGTTAATATTTGGTAGTGATAAGATTAAAACTAAGATATTTGATTTAGACTTTTATGTAGGGTGTGATGCTTTCTTTCAAGTTAATTCTAAGGGGTTAGAAAGCATTTATAAAGAAGTAATTGATATAGTTAAAGAAAAAGATATAAATACTATTTTAGATTTATATTGTGGAACAGGTACTATCTCCTTATTAGTATCACGTTATGTTAAAAAAGTATATGGAGTAGAAATAGTTAAAGAAGGTATAGTTGATGCTAATTACAATAAGAAAATAAATAATATAGATAATGTAGAGTTCTTTTGTATGGATGCTAAAGATTTCTTAGAAAAGTATAATAAAGAGATAGATATGATAATAGTAGATCCTCCAAGGAGTGGATTATCAAATAGTGCTAGAAAATTATTACTTGATAAAGAATGTGATAGTATTATCTATATTTCTTGTGATTTAATGAGCTTTGCTAGAGATATAAAGGAGCTAGGAGAGAAGTATAAGATAGAAACAATTAAATTAGTAGATGAATTTCCTAATACTTATCATTGTGAAAGTATAGCTTTATTGAAACACCAATAAGAACCATATTATACTTCATTGAATATAGAGAGGATTAGTATTAGTTTTATATTGGATAAAGAATAGTTGTGTGTATATCTTTTCATAAGAAGAGGTATATCCTTTTTGTATAGGAATGAAAGTGAAAAATAATTAGGGCGGCGTTAGAAAATTACCATTTGTATTTATAGAACAAGGCTTACAACTATATTAAGAACACCATACAGATAATAGATGCTTTTGCTTATATGAGAAGGTACTTATCAAGTAGTAATAAAGATAGTATGTTAATTAATCATGACATAAATGTTAATATAGAAAAAAACAGTATCTTATAGTAAAATATTTATAAGGAGAGTGATTGAAATTAGATGTAAATGGTGTAACTTAGATAATTCCTTGTATGTTAAATATCACGATGAAGAGTGGGGGCAGCTAAATCTTGATGATAACTATTTATTTGAAATGTTATTATTAGAATCATTTCAAGCAGGACTTTCGTGGGAATGTGTTTTAAATAAAAGAGAAGATTTTAGAAAAGCCTATGATAATTTTGATTTAGATAAGATATGTAGTTATAGTACTGATAAGATTGATGAATTACTAAATAATAAAGATATTATTAGAAATAAATTAAAAATAAAAGCCAGTATAAGTAATGCTAGAATATTTAAAGATATAAAAAAAGAGTATGGTAGTTTTAGAGCTTATTTAAAAACATTTACTAAGGAAGAAATTATTTATGAGATAGATAAAACTACTAATTTCCTATCTGATAGTATTTCTAAAGATTTAAAAAAAAGAGGAATGAAGTTTGTGGGAAGTGTAATTATCTATTCTTATTTGCAAGCGATAGGAATTATCTATTCGCATGATAAAGAATGTTTCCTATATAAAAAGAAGTAAGAGGTTGTAAGGTAGTATGAGAGAGAAGTATTTAAAATATCTAAATGAAGATATTAAGTTTGATAAAGTAACAATGGTAGGCATCTTTTGTTTATTAATAGTAATAACTGGTATGTTTGGATTCCTTTATGAGTTTATCTTCTATTATTTTAATGGAGGAATGAAAACATTTTATTGGCGTGGTGGTAATTTCTTGCCTTGGATTAATATTTATGCTACAGGATCAGTATTAATCTATCTATTAACTTATAAAGATAGAAAGAAGCCATTAAAAGTATTTCTAGTTAGTATTATTACAACAGGTGTACTTGAATATTTTTCAGGTCTTGGCATGGATAAAATAGCGGGAAAAAGATGTTGGGACTATAGTCAAGAAATACTTGGCACTTTAAATATAAATGGTTATGTTTGCTTAAGAAGTGTATTGGTGTTTGGTGTTTTTTCCTTATTACTAATATATATAGTATTACCACTTATTTTTTATATAGCAAAAAAATCTAATAAAAAAGTATTTGTTACTACTAGTGTTATTTTATGTTCTATAATTATGGTAGATGAATTTTATAATCTATTAATAGCAAGAATATTTCATTTACCAAGAGCTTATAACGTTTATTCAAAATTAGGTGTTCCTTACGTTAAATTCAAGTGATTCTTGACACTGTTCTTGGTTTCGTGCAATACTTAAAATAATGATATATAATTAACTTAGAGAAAGGAAAAAATATGGAAAGAGCAAAAGTTTATTTTACAAAAAATATTACTAGGGAAGGATTATTAGCAATCTATGAAGCTTTAAATAGAGAACTAAAAGGGCGAGTAGCTGTTAAAATATCAACGGGAGAAATGGGAGGACATAATTATCTTGATCCTAATTTAATTAAAGATTTAGTTCATAAACTAAATGGAACAATAGTTGAATGTAATACTGCTTATCCTGGTAAGAGAATGAAAACAGAAGATCATTTAGCAACTGCTAAAGCACATGGATTCTGTGATATAGCAGAAGTTGATATTATGGATAGTGAAGGAAGTATTGAAATACCTGTTAATTATCAAGGACATTTACAAAATAAAAATATAGTAGGAAGTCATATTAACAACTATGATTCAATGTTAGTATTATCACACTTTAAAGGTCATAAGATGGGAGGCTTTGGGGGAGCATTAAAAAATATTTCTATTGGTGTAGCTTCTAGTAACGGAAAAGCTTGGATTCATTCCGTTGGTAGAACAATTTCTCCTGCTGAATTATGGAATTATACTGAAGACCAAGATGGTTTCTTAGAAAGCATGGCAGAAGCTGATAAAGCAGTAATTGATTATTTTGGTAGTGATAATATGGCTTATATCAATGTTGCTAATAAAATATCTATCGACTGTGATTGTGACCCTAATCCAAGTGAACCAGAAATGGCTGATATTGGAATATATGCTAGTTTAGACCCAGTCGCCCTTGATAAGTGTTGTTATGATGCTATTATTAATTCTAAAGATGAAGGAAAAGTATCATTAATCAAAAGAATGAAAGAAAAGCATGCTATTCATACTGTGGAAACAGCTGAAAGTCTTGGTATTGGTACTACTGATTATGAACTTATAAATATAGATTAATAGGAGTAAAATATGTATACAATAATAGATTATTTAAATTATTATAAAGATTTAGATTTAGAAGAAGCAACATTTAATAAGATTGATGATTTGTTGTTTGCAATATTAGTATATTTACCAGTAGAAACATTTCAAAATGAAATTACTTTAGAAGAGTTTTATCACCTTGCTAAAAAATATCAGAAAGAAAATATTGGTGTAATGGTTCCTAAAGCTTATGAATTATTAGAGATAATAAATAATTCTAAAAGATATAAAAATTTGAAAATAACTAATTTTATTAAAAGAAGAGATAATGAAACCCAATTTGGTGCTGCTACTTTCATTTTAAATGATAAAAAAATAATTAGTTTTAAAGGAACAGATGGCTCTTTGATTGGGTGGATAGAAAATATTAGAATATCTTATAAATATCTAACAACAACTCAACAACTTGCTGTTTCCTACCTTAAAGATAATATTAAAGAAGAAGATAAAGCTATTTATGTTACAGGACACTCTAAAGGAGGTAATCTTGCTTTAGTAAGTGCTATGGAATTAGATGATTCTCTATTAAAAAAGATAGTAGCAGTAGATAACTTTGATGGACCAGGTCTTAGACTAGAAGAATATAATAGCCTAAAATATAAGAAGGTATTAAAAAAACTTAATAATATAGTTCCTTCTATGTCTTGTGTTGGTATATTATTAAATAATAGTAATTATCAAGTAGTAGCAAGTAACTTATTTGCTTTTGAACAACATTATCCAACTTCTTGGAATGTATTTGGTCAAGTATTTGTTCCTAATGAACTAGCAAAATCTAGTATTCAGTTACATGAATCAACAACTGCTGGAGTTGAAAACTTGAATCAAGAAAAAATAGAATATGCTTTTGAAACACTATTTACAAACCTTGGTAAAGAATATACTAAACCAGTAAAAGTTACTATGGAAGATATAAAAAATATCTTAAAGAATATGAAAAATATAGATAGGGAAGTCTATAGTTATATAGAAACAATACTAAGTGCAATGATTAGTGTTTCTTATAAAGATAGCGATTTAGAGGTATTATGAAAAAGAAAAAGAAATTATTAATTACCATAATAATAATTATTACTATTTTAGTTATTGCAGTTGCATTTATATTAGGCCATTTTATAAAAAATGACTTAACAATGGAAAACAACTTAACCAAAGAAGTAACAGAAATTAACTTGTTGATAGAAAATAATAGTAAAGATACTAATATTGATAAAAGACTAAATACTATTAATACTAGTGGGGACTATATGTTAGTAGAAAAAGCTGCTAAAAGATATTTGAAAGACAAAAGAAAATTATTTACCTCTTTATATACTACTTTAGATAGTACTGATAAAATAGAAAAAGTATTAACAATGGAAAATATTAAAGCTGATGCTAAAAGCTTTACTAATACCATGAAACTTTTAAATACAACTGGTTTAGAGTTAACTAATTTAAAAGAAAAATATATTAGTTTAACTAGTGAGAAAACTATTCTTAGTTATTTAAATAAGAATTTAAGAGAAGATGATTATTATAAAGAATATTATCTTGATGAATTAATGCAAGATATGAGTAAAAAAGAAGAAGACTTAAAAGCTATTGATGATATGTTAGAAACAATTATTGGTTTAAAAGAAGTATTTAATTTTCTTATAACTAATCAAAATTATTGGAATATAGAAAATGATAAAGTAATGTTTAGTAGTGAAGAGTTATATAATACTTATGAACAGTTATTAACTAGAATAAGTGAAGATAATAAAGCTACTAATAGTATATAATTTACATATTAACTGTAAAAAATAATTATCAAATTAAAAAATTCTTGCTAGTAGTTATAACTTATGGTAATCTTTAAAAGAAAAAGGTGATGTTAGATGGAAGAATTTGAATATATTATAAAAGATTTAATAGAAAATGATGAAGTAAAGAAGATGAAAAACTATCGTCAACATGCTGCTACTAGTTGTTATGAACATTGTTATATGGCATCATACTACTGTTACCTACTTTGTAAAAAATTTAAGTTAGATTATAAGTCTTGTGCAAGAGCTGCTATGCTTCATGACTTTTATTTATATGACTGGCGAGTTAAAGATGCTTCTCATAAATGGCATGCTTTTACCCATCCAAAGAAAGCCTTAGATAAATCTCTTTCCATCTTTGTTTTAAATGATAAAGAAAAAGATATTATAATTAATCACATGTGGCCAGTAACAATTAAACTACCCAAAACAAAAGAAGCTTTTATATTAACCTTAGTAGATAAATATTGTGCAACTTATGAAACAACTAGTTATCTTTTAAATCAAATGAAAAGAAAACCAACCTGGCAATATGCTTACTTAATGCTTTGGTTAGTTATTAGAAAGTAAAGAAGGAATACTTGAATTAAGATTTCCTTTTTTATTTAGAATTCAAAATATTCCTTTTCAGCAAGTAGTTTGCTAAAAATATAAAAACATGTTAAAATACGTAGGAAGGGAGATTTTTTTGTGGAAGAATTATTTGAAAAATTAAAAATAAGTCCTAAGAACCTTACACTTTATAATATAGCAGTATCTCACTCATCTTATGCAAATGAGCATAGAGCTAAGAAAGATTATGAAAGACTAGAATTTTTAGGAGATGCTGTAGTTGATTTAGTAGTTGCTGATTATTTATATCGTTATGAAAAAGAAACTGAAGGAGAAATGACTAAAGTAAGAGCAAGTTATGTTTGTGAAAACGCTCTTTATAGATATTCAATGGACATGGGTTTTAACAACTATATAAAAGTAGGCCATGGAGAAGAAAATAATGGTGGTAAATATAAAAAAGCAATAGTTGCTGATATATTTGAAGCTATTATGGGAGCTATTTATTTAGATCTTGGTTATGAAACAGTAAGAAGAGTAGTATTAGACATAATAGTACCTTATATTCAAAATCCAGATATAGTTTTTTTTGAAGACTATAAGTCTGCACTTCAACAAGCAGTACAAACAGCAAAACAAAGTGTAATTTATGAAGTGGTAAAAGAAGAAGGACCAGCACATGATAAAACATTTACAATAGAAGCAAAAGTAGATGGAATTATCTATGGTAAAGGGGTAGGAAATAGTAAGAAAGATGCTGAACAAATAGCAGCTAAAGATGCTTTAGAAAAGTTAGCAAAGAATTGAAAAGTAAACATTTAAAAATATTTTCTTATCTAACAAGGTCTTATACCTTACAAAAAGAAGAATTAGAAGCATCACGTGGGATACTAGTAGTAGATTTATTAATAAATAAAGAAAAACTAGAAGATATAGAAACAGCAAATATAGCTAAGGATTTGATTTTTCAATATAATACTAGCATTTCTATAATTGACTTTTATAGTGAGTTATTAACTACTTTAAAAAATAAAGATGATATATCTTTACTAGGTAACTTAATGATTGATGATATAGCATTAGATAATTATATATTAGAACAAGAAAAGTATCATCATTTACTTTATGATTATTTTAAATCGACGGATGATATAAAAAATAGAGAAAGAAAAAATGAGTTGTCAGCAAGTATCAAAATACAAGAAAAGAAATTAAAAAAGAAAATTAAAAAATATAAGGAGGATCTAAATGAGTAAAATTAAAATATTTAGTTTAGGTGGACTAAACGAAAATGGTAAAAATATGTATGTTGTAGATGTAGATAAATCAATATATATATTTGATGCTGGATTAAAATATGATGTAGAACATAATTTAGGAATTGATTATATTATTCCTAGTTTTGATTACTTAATAAAAAATAAAAAAAGAATTAAAGGTATTTTCTTAAGCCATGGACATGAAGGTAATATTGGAGCAGTCCCTGATATAGTTACTAAATTAGGAGATGTTCCTATTTATGGAGGAAAATTAACATTAGAAATACTTAGACTTGACCTTGCTGAAGCAGGAGTTAAAAAAGCTAACTTACATGAGATTAAAGCTCATAAAAAACTAAGTTTTGGTAAAGAAAGTATTTTTCCTATTGCTATGACACACTCTATACCAGATGCTTTCTGTTATGTTTTATATACTAGAGATGGTGCCATTGTTTATACAGGAGACTTTACTTTTGATCATGCTACTAGATCACTTTATCAAACAGATTTAGGAAAACTAGCTTATGTAGGAAAACAAGGAGTACTTTGCTTGCTAGCTGAATCCCTTTATGCCCAAAGACCAGGTTATACTAGCCCTAATCATAGAGTACAAGATTTCATAAGAACTATTCTTACTAAAAATGAAAATAGAATAATAGTAACAATATTTCCTGCTCATTTCTATCGTATACAAGAATTATTTGATGAGATATCAAAAACACATCGTAAAATAGTTATAATGGGTAAGAGTTTACAAAGTATGATTACTTATGGAATAGAAAATAAATATTTAGAAATTAATCCTAAAGTAATAGGGGATTTATCTAATCTAGATGATAAAGATGCTGTAGTATTCATCTCTGATGAAAGAGAAAAACCATTTGCAAATTTAGAAAGAATAATAAAAGGTTATGATAAATATATCAAATTAAAAGAAACTGATACTATCTTTATAAGTGAACCTAGTGCAGAAGGTATGGAAAGACGTCTTGCTATTGTAATGGATGAAATTGCTATGCTTGGTGTCAATGCTATAAGTTTATCTAGTAAAAAACATTTACTTCATCATGCTTCAAGTGAAGATTTAAAAATGTTATTAAATCTATTAAGACCAAAGTATTTATTTCCAGTTAAAGGAGAATATAGAAATCAATATGCCTTTGGAGAAATAGCAGAACAGATGAATATTCCTAAAGATAATATTCTGTTAAAACAAAATGGTGATGTAGTAACTTTTGAAAAAGGTAAATTATTAGATACTAAAGAGCATATTAATGCTGATGAAATATTAATTGATGGTAAAGATTCTAGTGATATAGGTAACCTTGTTTTAAAAGATAGAGAAATGTTAGGAGAAAATGGTATTGTTATTATTAGTTGTACACTAGATAGAGAAACTAAAGATGTAATAGCAGGACCAAAAGTATTAACAAGAGGATTTATCTATGTAAAAGAAAATCAAGATATAGTAGAAAAGATAAAAGAATTATCTAAAGATATTATTGAATCTAATATAGAAAAAGGTACTAGAAAAGTTGATTATGCTAGAGTAAAATCAGATGTTAGAGAAAAACTTGGTAAATACTTATATCAAGAAATAGGTTCTAAACCAATGATAATTACAGTTATTCAGGAAGTATAGAAATATATTGAAATAGAGAATACTTTGTGATAAAATTTTCTTATAAGAATAGAGGTGTCCTAGTGATTAAAGAAAAGAATAAGATTATAGCAATAATTATCTTAATATTAATTACGTTAATAGCATTAACAGCTAGTAGTTATGCATTACTTACTAAGTCATATAAAAGTAAATCATTAAGTGTGAGTGTTGGTACTTTAAAAGTAGATTTTAAAGAAGGAAATGTCATTAATATTAATAATACTAAACCAATGAGTGATAGTAATGGAATGAACACTACACCTTATACCTTTACTATAACTAATAGTGGCACTATTAAATCTTATTACACTATATCAACTGAAGAAAATACTACTAACACCTTAAACACTAATTATTTAAATATGCGAATAACTGGTAGTGATGGATATGATTCAGGTGTAAAGAAAGTTAGTGAGTTAGGAACTGGTACTTTTAAAATTGTTGATGAAAAACAGTTAGAAACAAGTAAAAGTGTAACTTATAAACTATATTTATGGGTAACAAGTGATGCTGGTAATGATATTCAAAATAAGACTTATCAAAGTAAGATAATAGTAAATAGTACAAGTAATAAAACAAATTAAAGAGCCACAATGAACTGAACCCCAAAAGTTGGACAGTTTATAAATAGTTTCTAATTAGAGGATTGTAACCTGTAATTTACAGGAGACAGTCCTTTTAATTTTACTTTAA
>RKAV01000048.1 GCA_014846175.1 bacterium
AATCAGCCATTAATTATGTCTACTTTTATTAAAATATCAAAACTATTCAAAAAAAGAGGCATATTCCTTTTTGAACATGCCTCTTTGTCAACAATCTGAGACTAGTTTAATTAACTAGTTTTCTTTTGTTCTTAACTATTAGATGTATTACTTGATTTAGCATTTTCTATTAACTTATTCATATATTCATCATAATCTTTCTTTAAAGAATCATCTTTAAATTCAAGCCCAGCTTTCTTTCTAACTTCAATTAAAGTTTCATAACGAAGTGATGCATTAGCCTTAAGTTTTTCATCTTTTAATTTATCTAGAATATCAGCTTTCTTATCTTTTAAAGAAGCCTTTTTCTTTTGATCAACTTTTAATATAATATGATATCCATAAGCTGATTTAACTGGTTCAGTTGTGTATTTACCTTTTTCAAGTTTAATAGAGGCGTTTAGGAATGCTTCATCCATACCACTATCCTTATTAAAATAATCAATTAAACCACCATCTGTTTTACTACCAGTATCATCACTATACTTTTTAGCAAGTTTAGCAAAATCTGCTCCATCATCTAACTTTTTGATTAACTTTTCTGCTTTTTCTTTAGCTTTCTTTTCAGCATCTTCTTTTTCTTCTGTAGACATATCATCACTAGTTTTAGCTTTGATTAATATATGTCTTACTTTCATATCTCCGATAACTTCTTCATCATAGTATTTTTGTACTTCGTCATCCTTGATATTATCTTTGATATAATCTTCAACTGCTAAATTTCTTTTATACTCTAAAGAAATCATCTTACGTAGCTCATCAATACTTTCTACTCCTAAATATTGTTTTGCTGCTTTTAGGAAAGTTTCATCATTATCACCATATTGTGATTTCATTTGACTTATTTGATTATCTATATACTTAGTTTCATCATCAGTTGTTTTATATTTCTTATCTAAAATATTATGGTCAATCATATCAATTAAGATATTAATACCATACTTATCTCTTAAATCTTCATATAAAGTTTCTGCATCTATTTTTCCACCCTTATATTTAACAATGGTAGAATTTTTCTCAAGCTCAGCTTTCTTTCCACAACCTGTAACTAATACACAAACTAAAACTATAAGTAATAGAAATGCTATACCTTTTTTCTTTTGCACGTTTTTTCCCTCCTTCATGTTATCTCCATGCAATATAATGATAACAAACCTTTAAGAAATAAGCAAGAAATGTTCAAAAATAAATTGACATGAAAATACTTTAAAAGTATCATAAGCTTAGAAAAGGTGTGAGTTATTATGATAAATTTAAGAACTATTAATTTAGAAAAGGTAGATAAAATTAAACATTATAATCTTATAATGAAACTTAATAGAGATAAAGGTGTTAATGACTATATCTCTCATAATTTTATTTCTTTTCTTGATAAGTATGCAGCAGAAACTGATGATAAGATGGAGATTGGTAAGTGCTATGTAGTAAATAAAGATAAGAAAAATATTGGTGTAGTTGGTACTTTAAGAATGTCAAGTACAGGAGTAGTAGAAGTATGGTATAGCATTGATAAAGACTTAAGAGGAAAAGGTTATGGGGAGAAAGTACTTGCTCAAGTAACTCCTTATCTAATAGAAAATATTAAAGGTTTAAATGATATAGAACTTAGAATAAATAAAAATAATAAAGCTAGTAAAAAAGTAGCAGAAAAAAATGGTTATGACTTATATTATGAAGATAAAGATTTTGGGATAGATATCTATCATTATTTTGGAAAACACTAAAAAACATTCTTTAAACAATCACACATTTAGAAAAATACCATAAAATAATGTGAACACTAGAAAAAAAGGAGGATTAATTTATGGGTAATTGCAATTCGTCAAGTGCTATTATTTTAGTACTATTTATCTTACTAGTAATCATTATAGGTGCCTATATTTAATTTTTTAAGGGAGGTGTTAAAATGTCTTGTTCAAACAATCAACCAGTAACAACTTCTTGTGGATGTTCTAAACCTAGAAATAGTTTCGTTATAATTATAGTTTTATATATCTTATTAGCTATTATTTTAGGAAGTGTTTGTACTTGGTAGTTAAACCTTAGAGCTTTGTTTCTAAGGCTTTTTTCTTAAAATAAGTATATAAATAAACTAAAATGTAAAAACTAAGTATGGTGATTATTATGTATTATTATTTATCATACTTTTTTATTTTTTCTATAATTGGTTATATTTATGAAAATATTCTTCATTTAATTTTTCATCATCATTTAACTAATAATCCATTTGTAGGACCTTGGATGCCAGTATATGGATTTGGAATAGTGGTAATGTTACTAATTGAAAAGTTTGCTTTTACTAAGTTTAATATTTCTAAATGGGGAAAGATTTTAATAACACTATTATTAAATTTTTTTACCTTAACTATTCTTGAATTAATTGGTGGCCACTTAGTAGAATTTTTTCTTCATAAATCTTATTGGGATTATAGTAGTTTTAGATTTAATTATGGTAAATATATAGCAGTTGAAGTATCACTTGGGTGGGTTATTGCTAGTTATATATTTTTATTTATAGCAAGAAAATACTTGGATAAGATAGTACCTAAAGTACCTAGAATTTTAACTAATATATTTATTATAATTTTCTTAATAGATTTTATTTATTCTTTCTTTATAAAATAATTAGTACGAGATATCTTAAAAAATTAATTATTTAATTAAAAACTATTTTCAAAATTAATTAAATATATTATAAGTTAGATGTGAGTACAAAAATAGTGAGCTTATGGTTAAGAAAAAGTTAGAATTATAGTATAATTTAATTAGCAAAAAAGAGGAGAAATTATTATGAAAAATTTACAAATTAGAAATTCTACAGCTGAGTTTTTAATATTTACAAAGCAAAATAAAGAAAAGACTATTGAGGTTATAGTTGATGAAGAATCTGTATGGTTAAGTCAAAAATTAATGGCTGAACTATTTGGAACTACTAGAAATAATATTACTATGCACTTAAAAGAGATTTTTAATAAAGAATTGAATGAAAACGCAGTATGTAAGTATTTCTTACATACTGCTGAAGATGGTAAAAACTATAATACAAAGTATTATAATCTAGATGTTATTATTGCAGTTGGTTTTAAAGTTAATAGTCAAAGAGCAATAGACTTTAGATTATGGGCTATTAATGTATTAAAACAATATTCTGTTAAGGGTTATCTACTAGATAAAGAGAGACTTAAAAATGGTTCTTTTCTAGGTGAAAACTATTTTGATGAATTATTACAAGAAATTAGGGAAATAAGAATTAGTGAGAGAAACTTTTATCAGAAAATTACTGACATATATTCTACTAGTTTAGACTATAATTCTAAGTCGCCATTAACACAAGAGTTTTTTAAAACAGTTCAAAATAAGATGCATTATGCAACTCATGGGAATACAGCAGCTGAGGTTATTGTGGAGCGAGCAAATCATGAAAAAGAGCATATGGGCTTAACGAATTGGAAGAACTCACCAAATGGTAAAATAATGGTAAGTGATGTTGTTATTGCTAAAAATTACTTAACAAAGAATGAACTTAAATCACTAGAAAGAATAGTTACAATGTATTTAGATTATGCTGAAGATCAAGCAGAAAGACATATTCCTATGACCATGGAAGATTGGAAAAATAGACTTGATATATTTCTACAATTTAACGAGCGAGATATATTAGATAATCCAGGGAAAGTTTCTCATAAAGTTGCTGAAAGTTTTGCACTATCAGAATTTGAAAAATATAGGGTAGTTCAAGATAGACTGTTTGAATCTGATTTTGATAAATTTTTATTGGATATGAGAAAAGAAGATTGTATTAAATAAAGATGTCAAAAACATAAATATATTATAAATTAGATGTGATAAGAAATTGTTTTTATTCTCACTAATATAAGTATTATAAAAAGGAGCTTTATATATACTCCTTTTCATTAACCAACTAACTTATGATAAATATCTTCTACCTTAGAACAATTAGAAGCTAGTGGGAATTTATCATTCTTATATCTTGGAATAACATGAATATGAAAGTGTTTTACTTCTTGACCATAATCATTATTTTGAGAGATAGTTAATCCATCAATATTTAACTTATCACTTAAGATAGGTTTTAGTTTTTCTTTAATAATATTTAACATATAAATTAAAGTATCATCATCCATTTCATAAAGATTAGCTTTATGCTCCTTTGGAATAACTAGTAAATGACCATCATTATTAGGATTAATATCTAAGAAAACCTTAACCTTATCATCTTCATATATAGTATAAGATGGAATACTACCATCAATAATTTTACAAAATAAACAATCACTCATAAAAAATCCTCCTAAAAACATTGTACTTTTTTTAGCTAATTTTGGCAATATATTATGCAAAATATAAAAATAATGCTATAATAAAAACGCCAAGAAAGAAAGGTGATATTAGTGTTAAATATAGAAAATTTAGTAGTAGATGTTAAAGAAAGTGGAAAGAAAGTATTAAAAGACTTCTCACTTGATATAAAAGAAGGGGAAATACATGCTATAATGGGTCCTAATGGAGTAGGAAAAAGTACTCTTGCTAAAGTAATTATGGGAGATAAGAAATATCTTGTTAAGTCTGGTAGTATCAAATTTAATAATGAAGAAATGCTAGATAAAGAAACAGACTATATAGCAAGATGTGGTATCTATTATGTAATGCAAGATCCTAAGACTATAATAGGAGTTACTAATAGAGAAGTATTAAGAACAGCTCTTACTGAAAGAACCGAGGAAAGACTTAATCTTTATACCTTTATTAAAGACTTAAATAAAGAAACAGAAGAATTAAAAATGGATAAAGAAATGATTCATCGTTATGTAAATCAAGGATTTTCTGGTGGAGAAAAGAAGAAAAATGAAGTCTTACAGTTAAAGATACTTAAACCAAAACTTATTCTTTTAGATGAGTTAGATAGTGGATTAGATGTTGATAGTTTAAAAATAGTATGTGAAAGTATTAATAAATATAAAGAAGAAAATCCTGATACAGCTATTTTAATAATAACTCACTATAGTAGAATATTATCACTAATTCATCCTGATTATGTTCATGAGATGATAGATGGAAAGATAGTTAAGACAGGACCATTTGAATTTGCTAAAGAAATAGAAAGCAATGGTTATCTTAGGGAAAATGAAATGAGTGATAATGATGCTAGAGAATAAAATATTAGTAGATGATGAAAAGTATATAGAAGTAGATAAAGATAGTAGTTATGTATTTTTAGAAGATGATGTTATTTATCTAAATCTAAAAGATAATGTTACTTGCAAATTACTAGTAAAAGCTAAAGTAAACTGTTATATCTTTGTTAATAACTTATCCTCTAAGATAGAAATTCATCTAATGAATGAAGGAGAAATTAATCTTTTCTTAACAACTATTACTTCTAAAAAAATATTAAATAACATAGTAGTTTATCATGAAGATGAAAATACTAAGAGTAATGTTATTTGCCATGGAGTAAGTTATAAAGAAGGAGATTTAACCTTTAATATTGATGGGGTAGTACCTAAAGGATTAAAAAATTGTATTTGTAATCAAGATAGTATGATTCATCCATTTGCTATGGCCAAAGGAGAGATAAATCCTAATCTTTATATAGATGAATTTGATGTAGTTGCTAATCATTCAGCTTATATTGGACCATTTCCTAGTGATATTATCTTTTATTTAAAAACTAAAGGAATAGGTTCAAAAGAAAGTAGGCGACTACTATTAGAGTCCTTTTTACTAAACGATGCAAAAGATGATAACTATATTAAACTAATAAATGATAATATCTTAAAAATAATAAGTTAGGAGGTGTTTTTTCATGAATAGAGAAGATTTTCCCATTTTATCAACTGGTTTAATCTATTTTGATAATGGAGCAACTACTCTAAAACCTAAAAGTGTAGTTGAAAAAATGACGGATTATTATTATAACTATCCTGCTAATATTCATAGAGGAGATTATAAAATAAGTCTAAAAGCTAGTGATGAGTATGAAAAAGTTAGAACTAAAGTAAAGAACTTTATCAATGCTTCTAGTGAGGATGAGATAGTCTTTACTGAAGGAGCAACTGATTCTCTAAATAGAGTAGTATTTGGTTTTATGGAAGACTATTTAACTAGTGGTGATGAAGTAATCATTAGTAAAGCAGAGCATGCATCAGCTGTTCTTCCCTGGCTTATATTAGCAAGAAGAAAAAATATAAAAGTAGTGTTTGTTCCTTTAGAAGAAAATCATGAACTCTCTTATACTACCTTAGAAAAATATGTAACAGCTAAGACTAAAGTAATATCTCTTGCTGCTGTAACTAATGTTATCGGTGATGTTAGAGATATCAATAAGATAGGTAAGTTATGTCATGATAGAGATATTTTATTTGTAGTAGATGGAGCTCAAAGTGTACCTCATCAAAAAACAGATGTAATAAAAGATAATATTGATTTCTTAACATTTTCTGCTCATAAGATGTTAGGACCAACAGGAGTAGGAGTTTTATATGCTAAGAAAGAATATTTAGAAGCAATGCGACCTATCGAATATGGTGGAGGAATGAATCAGTCCTTTGATAGTGATGGCAATATGGAGTTTAAAACAGTTCCAACAAGACTAGAAGCTGGTACACCACCAATCGCTGAAGTAATAGGACTTGGGGCAGCTATTGATTATCTTACTAAAATAGGAATGGATAACATAGAAAAATATGAAAGAGAACTAAAAGAATATCTTATTAAAAGATTGCAAGAAATAGATAAAGTTATTCTTTATAATACTACTAGTAAAGGAGGAATAACTGCTTTTAACCTAGAAGGAATATTTAGTCAAGATACAGCCTTATATCTTGATCATTATAATATCTGTGTAAGAGCAGGTAACCACTGTGCTAAAGTATTAAAAGAAGAGATTAATATTAAAAATACTTGTCGTATTAGTTTATACTTTTATAATACCAAAGAAGAAATAGATAAACTAATAGATGCTTTAAAAAATAGTGAAGATTTATATAAAATAGTATTGTAGGTGAAGAATATGGAAATAGATCAAGAATTAAGAAGAGAAATGATTGTAGAAAATTATGAACATCCTTTTCATAAGGGATTAAAAAAAGAAGAAGGATATGTTAAAGCAAATACTAATAACGAAAGCTGTATTGATAATATTGATATAGAATTAAAATTAGAAGATGGAAAGGTAGTTGATGCTAACTTTGATGGAGAAGCATGTGCTATTTCAACATCAGCTACTTCCCTTTTCTTACAAAAAATAGTTGGTAAAAGTATAGAAGAAGTAAAAAATATCTTAGAAAATTATCAAAAGATGATAAATGAAGAAGACTATGATAAAGAATTACTTGAAGAATTAACTATTTATGATAGTGTTGCTTTACAACCTAATAGAAAAAAATGTGCCTTATTACCAAAAGTTACTATAGAAAAAATATTGGAGAAATTAAAATGAAAGAAAAGTTTAATACAAGTGATTTATACTTAGCAGAAGTAAAGTATGCCGATAAAGAAAAAGGAATAGAAGTGATGGAACCTATTTCCTATGCTTTTGTTTATCATCAAGATGATTCTTTTTATAATGTTATTACTAAAGAAGAACATCCAACTTATGAAAGAGTACCTTATCCTAATAGAACTATAGATGGAGAAGATTATGGAACTAAAGTAAAATTATTAAATGATATTGATAAAAGTGGTGAGTGTTATTTATTAATTAGTAATTGTAAAGATTTGTTTAAAGAGGATAAGGTTAGTAAAGATATAATTGATGAGTATATTTTAAATTCAACATATTATTTTAAAGATAGAGTTGGTATAGCAATAAATAGATTAGTAGAGTTTAAACAACTGTTTAAAATGATTAGAATAATAAGAAATGAATATAGTAAAAAAGAAGAAATAGATGATTATTTTAGAGAAAGAGAGATAAGTAGACAGAAGGTGAAACAATGGAAATAAAAGGTTTATCAAAAGAAAATATTGTTAGTATTTCTAATCATAAAGGAGAAGATAGTTGGGTAAAAGACTATAGATTAGAAGCATATAAACAATTTGAGAGTATGAGCGATAAACTACCATTTGGACCTGATTTTAAACTTGACTTTGATAAAATAACTTATTATAAGTCACAAGATGATACTCTAAGAAATGATTGGAATCAAGTGTTGAAACCTGTTAAAGAAGAACTAGAAAACTTAGGGGTACTTGAAAGTGAACAACACATGGGTGGTATGGGTGTTCAATATGAAAGTGAAGTTATTTATCATAAGATGTTAGATGAGTTAGAATCTAAACATATTATTTTTACCTCTATTGAAGATGCCTTAAAGAATCATAAAGATATAGCTTTAAAATACTTTGGCAAGATAGTATCTTTTAAAGAGAATAAGTATGCAGCTTTAAATAGTAGTGTTTTCTCAGGTGGAAGTTTCATCTATATTCCTCCTCATACTAAACTAGATAGACCACTTCAAAGCTATTTTAGAATAAATAGTAAAAATATGGGTCAATTTGAGCGAACCTTAATTATTGTAGATGATGATAGTGAACTGCATTATATAGAAGGATGTACCGCTCCTACTTATAGTGAAGATTCTCTTCATGCAGCTGTTGTAGAAATTTATGTTGGTAAAAATAGTAAGTGCCGTTATACTACCATTCAAAACTGGGCTCCTAATGTTTATAACTTAGTTACTAAAAGAGCATTAGTTGATACTAATGGAACAATGGAATGGATTGATGGTAATATTGGTAGTAAACTTACCATGAAGTATCCTTGTTGCATCTTAAAAGGAGATAATAGTAGAGGAACTTGTGTAACTATTTCTTTAGCAAGTTCTAATCAAGACCAAGATACAGGAGCTAGAATGATTCATCTAGGAAATAATACTAAAAGTAATATTATTTCTAAGAGTATAGCAAGAAATGGTGGTAATGCTACTTATAGAGGAAAAGTAAGAATAGATAGTAAGGCCCAAGATGCCGAAGCAATGGTTAAATGTGATACCTTAATACTAGATGCTAAAAGTAAAAGTGATACTATTCCTACTAATATTGTAGAAAATACAACCTCTAGCTTAGAGCATGAAGCAACAGTATCAAAGATAAGCGATGATAACTTATTCTATCTAATGAGTAAAGGAATACCTAAAGAAAAATGTGAAGAACTAATAGTTTTAGGATTTCTAGAAGAGTTTAGAGAAGAATTACCAATGGAGTATGCCGTTGAATTAAATCAATTAATAAAAAGGAACCTTTAAAAAAAATAAAAAAGATGCCTTTTTTTGTTTTCAGCTATATATTCCCCTCCAATTTATTGTTTTCTCTAGAGGAACCTTTAAAATTAGTCTCTAAAAAGACCGTGAATTTGAAAAATTGGTCATTTGCATAGTTTTTAGGCTTATGTTAGAGTATCACCAGAAAGGAGGAACACCACCAAAGATGCTTGCATATCTATTAAAAATGTAGAACTTCCAAACATGAAAACTTAAAGAAAGGAGAATCTATACAAAAAATATTTGTGTAGGAAAAAAATTATATGCTTAATGAATTGATTTTAGTAGGAAGACTAACAAATGATATTGTAGTAAATACTACAGATAAGGGGAAAAAGATTGGTAATTTGACACTAGCTGTTCCAAGAAGTTTTAAAAATATGGAAGGACTTTATGAAACTGATTTTGTACCTTGTATTCTTTGGGAAGAGAAAGCAACACTTGCTAAAGAGTATTGTCATACTGGTGATATAGTAGGAATTAAAGGTAGATTACAATCTAGGGTTGTTGAAACTGAAAAAGGTAAAAGAAGTCATTTAGAAGTAGTAGCAGAAAGATTGACCTTCTTATCAAGTAAGAGAGTAACAGATGTCAAGAATAATGATATTTAATCTTAAAATACCCTTTATTTATAAGAAAGTTAATTATTTGTAAACTTATAGTAGAAAAAGATTGCTACCTAGTATATAATAGTTAGTTGAGGTGATAAAATGCTACTTGGAAAGCGAATTAAAGAGTTTAGAATACAAAAAAACTTAACTCAAGAAGAATTAGGTAGACTAATTAATATAACAAAGGTTAGTATTTGTTGTTATGAAAATGGAACTAGGATTCCTTCATTAGAAACTATAGTTGCTTTAGCAAATGCTTTTGAAGTAAGTTTAGATGATTTACTTGGAAGAGAAAAAGAAATAGTAGTTGATGATGAACAAAAAATAAGAATGTCAAAAGAAGAAGTAGAATTTATTAAAGAGGTTAGAAAAAGGAAAAATATATATCGCTTGATGTTTGATAATCCTGAAAGATGTGCTTCTTTAATTGATAAAAAAATGAACTGAAATACTAGTATTTCGTTCTTTTTTGTTCTAAAATGATATTGGTGATATTATGATAAAGGAAATAATTGAAAAGAAGAAAAATAAAGAGGAATTAACAAAAGAGGAGTTAGAAAAGATTTTTAATGGTTATCTTAATAATGAAGTTAAAGATTATCAGATGAGTGCTTTTTTAATGGCTATCTGCTTAAATGATATGACTGATAAAGAAACTACTTTATTAACTGATATATTTTTAAATAGTGGTGAAAGACTAGACCTATCTTTTATTGAAGGAATAAAAGTAGATAAACACTCAACAGGAGGAGTAGGTGATAAAACTACTTTAATAGTAGGTCCAATTGTAGCAAGTTGTAATGTGCCTTTTATAAAAATGAGTGGAAGAGGCTTAGGATTTACAGGAGGTACTATTGATAAATTAGAAAGTATTGAAGGCTTTAAAGTTGATTTATCAGAAGAAGAAATTGAAAACCAAGCGAAAGCTATTAATATAGTAGTAACAGCTCAAACTAAAGACTTAACACCACTTGATAAAAAAGTATATGCCCTAAGAGATGCCACTTCAACAACTGAAAGTATTCCCTTAATTGCTAGTAGTATTATGAGTAAGAAAATAGCAGGAGGAGCAGATAAAATAGTAATTGATATTAAAGTAGGAGAAGGAGCTTTACTAAAAGATCAGAAAGAAGCAGAACGTCTTGGTAAATTACTAATTAAAATAGGTAAAAGTTATAATAAAGAAGTAGCAACTATTTATTCTGATATGAATACACCTCTTGGTAAAGCTATAGGTAATAAACTAGAAGTAATAGAAGCTATAAAAGTATTAAAAGGATTGGAAAAAGGAACACTTTATGATGAGTGTGTTATACTAGCTAGTAAATTAATCTCTCTTGCTAAAGGTATATCACTAGAAAAAGCTAAAGAAGAAGTAGTTGATAGCATCAATAGTTTAAGAGCTTATCAAAAGTTTTGCGAATTTATCTCTTATCAACATGGAAATATAGATAATTTAAAAATAGAAGATGAAAAAATAATTATAAGAGCAAATAAAGAAGGAATTATTAAAAAAATACATGCTTTAGAAGTAGCAAAACTTTCCTATAACTTAGGAGCAGGAAGAAGTAGTAAAGAAGAAGAAATTGATTATGATGCTGGTATCTACTTAGAAAAAGAAATAGGAGATAAAGTTAAACCAGGGGATACATTAATGATACTTTATACTAAGAAAAAGTTAGATACAGTTGATATAAATAAGATATTTGAAATAGATTAATTTTACACTATTATTCCATTCTACAATCAAAAATAACTATTACTTGATATTATAAAATTCTTATACTAAAATGATTAACAAAAGTCATAAATGATATTGAATAATCTAATTATTAATGGTATGCTAGTTATAGAAAGGATAGGAGTAAAATGAAGGATAAAAAGAAGATAACTATAACATTAATACTAACCCTAGTATTAGTAATAGCAATAGTAGGAATTAGTTATGCAGCATTTACTTATGCTGGTATAGGTAAGAAAGAAAATACTATAACTACAGGAGTATTAACTATGACTTATATAGAAGATACTAATACT
>RKAV01000009.1 GCA_014846175.1 bacterium
ATTTAAAATATACAATGTAATTATACCATCTAAAAAATGTGTGCTATAATTTTTTTAAGATAAGGAGTGATTGATATGATTAAAGATACTGAGATTAATTCTTATACTATAGCAGATTTCTTCTTAACAAAGTCAGAGTTAACTCCTAAGAAAATACAAAAATTAGTTTATTATGCTTATTCATGGTTTATTGCAATAAATAATCAAAGTGCAGATCAAATAGAAAACATTTTATTTGACGAAGTTCCTGAAGCTTGGATTCATGGCCCAGTTTTTCCATCATTATACTCAAAATTCAAGTCTTTTAATTGGAATGAGGTTCCAAGAAAAGAAGAAAATATCAAATTTGAAAATGATGATTTGATGAGTTTTTTAAATGATATTTGGAATAAATTTGGATCATACTCAGCTGATGAATTAGAATATATGACTCATCAAGAATTGCCTTGGTTAAATGCGAGAAAAAATATTACGTCTGGTAAACCATCAAACCAAAAAATTAACTTAAAGGATATTTTTAATTATTATAATGCCTTATAATACAAAACAAATTAAACCATTAACAAATGAAAAAGGAAAAACATTAGTTAAAGTTGGCAACCAAAGATCTATTGACAACAAAATAGTTTTTTCCTTTTCTTTTTTCAACGGACATAGTATAAGCATAAACGATTTTAACAATTTTTATGCCAATAACTCTGATGCTGTAAAATCAGTAAGTGATTTTTTTCAAACTCTTAATGCTATTTCTAATTTTGAAATTAAACAATTTTTTTCACCAGCAATAAAAACACAGTTTCATTATAATGAATTTGATAATAATAAAGTGATTGATAGAGTTGAAAATATTTTAATTAACGGATATAGATTTTCAAGAAAAAAAGTAGATGAATTTGAAAGATTATATTTTGAATTTTCTTTTTCAAATGGAAAACGTGCAATTGGAACAAAATTTACGATAATATATTTGAAATTTTATTTATAGATTGTAATCATATGGTATGTTTAGAATCTTCTAGGACACCTAAAATAAAAATGAAATATAACTCTCCTAGTCTTTTTGGAAAATTTGATAAGGAAATAAGTATTACTGAATTTGATAAAGATGAATTATTAGAAATGTTAATCGTCTCAGCTAAAAATGGTGATTATACAAGTATTGATGATTTTGTAAAAGATTATGATGATTTATTTAGTTGTATCTAATATTAGTCAACAAATGAATAAATTTTCTTCACAATAAATTAATTATAAACTACTATTATAATAGGTAATTGTTAATATATGTATAAAGAATTAGAAGATAATTAAGAAATACTTTCCACTAGTATAATGTAATCATTTTTTCTTGTTTTAAATATAGTGGCTGAATATATTGATAATGTTTTTAAAACTGTATTATACTATAATTGATGTATATTGAATAGTATCGTCAAATGCTCATTACTATTGTGATATAATCTATTCATATACATGTGGTGAAACTGGTAGACGCGACAGACTCAAAATCTGCAGAAAATTTCTTCGTATGGGTTCAAGTCCATTCATGTGCACCAAATAAAAAACTCGAGAAGTTTTCACTTCGCAAGTTTTTTATTTTTTTAAAGCTAAAGATACCTGTAATATCTTATTACTCATAGAATGATGATAATAAGTATAACCAAATATTTCCCCATACATAAAGAATAAACTAATAATTAAAAGAAATATTGGAATAACCGTTCTTAATAATTTCTTATTTTTTTCATTTGAAAGCCTTTCATATATAATAGGAGTAAGTGATACTGCAAACAAAAATAAGGTTAAACTAGAATAAGTAAAATAGGTTAAAGTATTAGCTCCCCAAGTTAGTAATAGAATTGCCACATAGTAAAGAGGATATATTACTTTCTTATTAGTAACCTCTATTCCTATAATGAATGGTAATGTTAAAATAAAGAATAATGCCAGATATAGTATTTCTGCAAAACAAAAAGCAAACTCTTCATAATTTAGTAAACAAAATGTTAAAACACTTATAAATAATAATGAATATCCTACTATTAACCACTTAATCTTTTTCTTATTTGTTCCTTTTTTATCTTCTTTTTTCATTTTTTTCTCCTAATCAATCTCTTTATATTTAGATTCATATAAATCTACTTGTTCATCTTTTTCTTCACCAGTACTTAAGAAATCTCTCATATCTGGTAAATCATTAATATTAGCAAGCCCAAAGTAATCTAAGAAGTCACTAGTTGTTTCATAAAGAATAGGTCTTCCTGGTAAATTACTTCTACCCGTTTCTTTAATAAATCCTTTAGCAACTAGTTTTCTAATCATTGGAGCACTTGCTATTCCTCTTAATTGATCAACTTGTATTCTTGTTAATGGTTGATTGTAAGCTACAATAGCAAGTGTTTCTAAAGCCGCTTGACTTAGGGAATGTGTTTCTTTATTTTCTAATAACTTTTGATAATATAAATGATGTTCACTCTTAGTAGTAAGTTTTAACTTATTACCTAAAAACTCTATTTTTATTCCCCTTGTATCTTTAGAATATTCTTCTTGTAAAGATGCAATTAAAGCTTTAATATCATCAAAATCTATTTCTAAAACATCTTTAATTTGTTCAAGAGATAAACCATCATCTCCTACTACAAACAATAATCCTTCAAGAACTGCCTCCATCTTAAACCCCCTCACAAATTATCTCATCATAAATACCTTCTTGATGAATAATTAATTCTTTACTCTTAGCCATTTCTAATATAGCCAGAAAAGTAACTACTATATATTCTTTGGTAGGAACAGTAAACATTTGATAGAAGTTAACTCTTCCCTTTTCTTTAAGTAAGTTTTTAATTTCATATCTTCTACTAGATACAGTTATACCCTTTTTAGTTACTTTAGTATTAAGTGGTTTTTCTTCTTGTTTTCTCAATAAAAACTTCTTAAAAGCATCTACTAATAAATCAACCGAACCACCTTCAAAAGTTACTTCTTCTTCTTGATAATCACTATATTTCTCTGGTGCTTTAGTATATATTTCTTTTCTTAATTCTTCTTTTTCTTTTAAGTCTTTACTAATTTCTTTATAAGCTTGATATTCTAATAGTTTATTAACTAATTCTTCTCTTGGATCTTCTTCCTCTTTTTCACTTTCTTGTTGTTTTCTAGGTAGTAACATCTTAGCTTTTATTTCTATAAGTTCGCTTGCTAATACTAAGTACTCTGATACTTCAAGATTTACTTTTTCCATATTATTAATATATTTTAGATATTGTTCTGTAATTAAATTTATTTCAATATCAAATATATCCATTTTATTTTCTTTTATCAAATGAAGAAGCAAATCTAGTGGTCCTTCAAATCCTTCAATTCTAAACTCCATATAAATCGTAACCTTTCATAAAAATTATAACAAATAATGGAGCTTTTGACAAATTACTATTTTTTATTTACTTCTTTAGTAGGAGGGGTATCATCCCATTCAAAATCATCATCAAAAAAGTCATCAGCAAGAGTAAAGTTATTTTGATTAGTAGTAACTTCCCTAGATTTTTCTAATTCTTCTTTAGTTGGTAGTAATGGTACTGCCTTAGTAATAGTAGTAAAGTTCTTTGATAAATCCGTTAATAATTCTTTATAGTTTTCCTCATTGATAACATCAGGACAAACTAGTTTTAGACGGTTAAAGGTATAATTTAAGTTTTCTATATATTCTGGTATTTTTTTAATATTAATTTCTTCTTGTTTCTTTTTTTCTTCTGTAGTTGATACTGACGATTGAAACTCTTCCCGACTTGCTCTCATTATACTTGCTACTTTATCATTATCTAACTCTTTATTCTCTCTATAAATATCATTATCTTTTACTAATCCCGTATAATCATGATTTCTATTATACTTAGGATTAATTATTATTTTCTTATCGTTTACATTTATATACCCGACAATGAAATCCGGATTTATTTTATAATCTTGACTACCATACATAACATTATTTGTTTCTTGATAATGATTCCAAAGTCCTTCTTTATAGTAACACTCATAAGGAACTGCAATCATTACTAAGCCCTTATAGTCCTTATGTTTCCAGTTTAATAGGTCTTCGTATTTATCATAGTGCATTTTCTCAGCACCATAAGCCATTGATTGAGAAACAGCTGTAGAAGGAAGACTTGGATGTAAGCATTTTAATCCTTCTTCACATATCTTTGAACAATTATCTGGATGGGTTCCATGTAGTGCTACTATAGTTTGTTCTTCATCAAGCTCTGTAAGTAATTCATCAAATTTATTAATAAATTCTTCTCCAAAATAGGTACGTGCTTCCTCTTCTGTTTCATGTCGTTCTAATATGGTATTTTCTTTTTGAACTTTTATATCACCCAAAAATTCATCTACTGCTTGCACTAATTTTGTAACTTCTTCTTTGGTACAATTTATATAGTAATTAGTACTCTTAAGTATTTCTATTATGTTATTTTTATAATAGTATTTATTAACTATTGTTTCATATTTTACCATAATTTTCCTCTTTCATTTTAAGGATAGCATTTTTTTAAAATTATTGCTATACTTTAGGTGGTGATTTTATGAAACAATTTGTAAAAAAAGACGAAGGATTCACTT
Source organism: bacterium (assembly GCA_014846175.1). Classification (GTDB taxonomy): domain Bacteria; phylum Bacillota_I; class Bacilli_A; order RF39; family UBA660; genus Onthousia. Next base: position 4,618 of record RKAV01000009.1, read on the forward strand.
GTATTAATTGTGGAAGAGAAATATCTCCTTTGGGTTATACAACAAGAGATCATTGTCCTTACTGTCTTTATTCTATTCATATTGATATAATGCCTGGAGATAGAGCTAATCCTTGTAAGGGATTACTAAAACCAGTTGGAGTGGAAAAATTTAAAGATACTTATAAAATACTTTATAAATGTGAAAAGTGCCAAAAAGAACATAAGAATATTATGGCAAAAGATGATAGTTTAGATGAGATTATTAATATAATGGTTAATTAATTACTATCTTCTTGGAAAAGTTTTATCATAAACTTCTTTTAGCCTTTCTTTAGAAACATGTGTATATACTTGGGTAGAAGAAAGACTTTCGTGTCCTAATAATTCCTGAACTGACAAGATATCACATCCTTCATTTAAAAGATGGGTAGCAAAAGTATGTCGTAACATGTGGGGAGAAATGTTTTTATGAATAGATGTCTTCTTAATCATTTCATCTAAAAGATAAGCAACACCTCTTGGTGTTATTTTATTACCATGACTATTTAATATTAGATAATTATCATGTTTATTTAATACTGGATAAACCTCTTTTAAATACTTATCTAATACATCATTTGCATAATCTCCATATAAAACGTAACGGTCTTTACTACCCTTTCCAAATATCTTAATCTTCCTTTGTTCTTTATTAATATCAGTTACTTTAATATTAACTAATTCACTAACCCTAACACCAGTTCCATAAAGAAGTTCTAAGATTAATTGATTTCTTACTCCTAATAGAGTATTCATATCATTTATCGAAAACAACTCTTCTATCTCGTTATATTCAAAATAATGAGGTAATATCTTTTCTTTCTTTGGTCCTCTAATAAAGGAAAAAACATTACTCTTAATTTTATTTTCCTTTTCTAAATATTCATAATATCCTCTTAAAGAACTTAAATGCCTATCTATACTAGAAGCCTTTAAGTTTTTTTCATCTTTTAAATACATAAGATAAAGTCTTATATCACTATATTCTAATTTTAAGTATGATAATTCTTCCTTTTTGAGATAGGAAAAAAATTCTTCTAAGTCTTCTTTATAACTATCAACCGTATAATGTGAATAATGCTTTTGATATTCTAAATATTCAAGATATTTATCTAATTCTTCCATTTATTATTTCCTTCTTGATAAGGAGCATTATCACCATAAGCCTTTTCATATTCTTCTTCAGATAAAAATTCTTCTTTCTCATCTTGATAAAAATATGCTAATTGATTAGTTTCTGGTACCTCTTTATTAACTACTATATTTCTCTTTAAGTTTACTACTTTACTAGTATTAATATTTAACTTATCAACATTCTTTTTAACTCTTGGTAAATAAGCATCACGAAAAACAGGATAATCACAAAACTCTGTTTCTAAAAGTGCTAAATCATTATCAGCTTCTTTCTCATCAAAACTAGACTTACAAAACCTTTCTAATTTAAACATATAATCACTTCTAGTATAGATAAGAGAAGTAATTTTATCATAATCTTTATCTATTAAAGCTTCTTTAATAGGAGCTAATGTTTTATATACTATTTCTTCTCTTAAGGGAACTAAATTAGCTGTTCTCTTTCCTGTTGCCGTATCTATAGTTTTTCTAATAGTCATTCCTAATATTTTATTTAATTCTTTATCATCATAAATTGTTTTTAAAAAGTAGCTATTATTGTTTTTAGTATCACTAACTCTTATAGAAAACATGTTTTTATTAGGATATACATTGCTTATCATAGTAGTAAAATATTGATAAGAATACATTGAAGTAAACCTATCAATATCCTCTAAACTATCTAATTTAACTCCATCTAGTTTAATAACTTGTTCTTCTTGATATTTATTTTTAGCATATTTATTATAGTAACAACCAATTAATTCATACTTTTTAGCCATCAATCTCACTTCCCTTGATATTTATTTATAAACTCATCACGATATTCTAAGATTCTATCTTCTTTTATTGCTTCTCTTAATTCTTCTGTTAATTTTATTAAGAATCTAATATTATGAATAGATAATAATCTCCCCCCTAACATCTCATCACAAGTGATTAAATGTCTTATATATGCTTTAGTATAATTCTTACAAGCATAACAATCACAAGTCTCTTCAATAGGAGTAAAATCTTCTTTATATTTAGCATTTTTTAAGGTTAACTTACCATGTCTTGTAAAAGCTTGACCATGTCTTGCTATTCTAGTAGGTAAAACACAATCAAAGATATCAATACCTCTTATAACTCCTTCTATAATGTCGATTGGATCTCCTACTCCCATTAAATATCTAACTTTATCTTCTGGTAAATATCTAACTCCATCTTCTACCATTTTATACATAACTGGTTTACTTTCACCTACACTAGTACCACCAATACTATAACCATCAAAGTCTAATTTAACTGTCTCTTTACAGCTTAGTTCCCTAAGGTCAGTAAATTCTCCTCCTTGTACTATTCCAAATAGGGATTGGTTGGGATTATTATGAACTTTCTTTCCTCTTTCTGCCCAACGAAGTGTTCTTAAGATTGATTTTTTCATATAATCGTAACTAACCGGATAAGGAGGACATTCATCAAAACTCATAGCAATATCACTATCTAATTTATTTTGAATTTCAATTGATTTCTCTGGTGTTAAAAATAAATTACTTCCATCTAAATGGCTCTTAAATTTAACTCCTTCTTCTAAGATATTCTTCTCTTTGTTTTTAACTAAGGAGAATACTTGAAAACCACCACAATCAGTAAGTATAGGTCCATCATAATTCATAAATTTATGTAATCCCCCAGCTTTTGCTACTATATCTTCACCAGGTCTTAACCATAAATGATAAGTATTAGCAAGAATAATACCACTCTGACATTCTTTAACTTCTTCGGGAGTTAATCCTTTTACTGTCGCCCTTGTTCCAACCGGCATAAACATTGGTGTGTCATAAGTTCCATAATTAGTTTCTAACTTACCAAGTCTTGCTTTTGTATTTTTTTCTTTCTTCTCTAAATGATATTTAATCTTTCCCATTACTTACTCCTCCTGCTTTCTTTAATATCTTTATTTTCTTTTTCTAAATACATTAGTTTTCTTTTTAGTAATTCCTCATACTTAGCTAATTCTTTTTCTATTCTTTCTATATTATTTTTTTTAATATATTTACGATACTTATTTCTAATTATTTGTTTATATTTATTTATTTCATTTAATGCTTCTTGATAAGCAACACCACTATCATCATCATTAGCTAAATAAAAGGTAATAAACTTAATTAATTTCTCATATCTTTTAACTAATTGTCTTTTAGTTACTTCTTTTTTTATTATATAATCAACCACATGAATATTTGTTTTCTCTTTAGTATAACTAATAGTAATAGACTTATCAAGAATTAATTTACCAGTATATGAATAACTCTTTTCTATACATTTATATGTTTCCATTATTATCCCCTTCTTCTAATAAGTCATATCTTCTTTCCCTTGTTTTTTCTAAAGCAGTTTTCTTTCTATATTCTTCTATTTTCTTATGATCACCTGATAACAACACCTCAGGTACTATAAGTCCATTATATTCCCTTGGCTTTGTATATTGTGGATAATCTAATAGTCCATTGTAAAACGAATCATTTTGATAGCTTTCTTTATTAATAACACCATCTATTAGTCTTGTAACAGAATCTATTAACACCATAGCAGGTATTTCCCCTCCTGTTAAAACATAATCCCCAATAGATATTTCCATATCACAAATACTTCTTATTCGTTCATCAAAGCCTTCATAATGACCACATATAATTATTAAATGTTTTAACTTTACTAAATTATTAGCTATTTCTTGTTTATAAGGTATTCCATCAGGAGTTAGTAAAATAACTGTACTATCAACTGTTCTTAAACTATTAACACAATCAAAAATAGGTTGACACGTAAGAATCATCCCACACCCTCCCCCATAAGGGGTATCATCTACTTTATGATGTATATCTTTAGAATAATCTCTAAAGTTATGTAAAGCTATTTCTATTTTTTTATCATCTATTGCTCTTTTAATAATTGATGATGAAATAACCCCAGTAAACATCTCAGGGAATAAAGTCAAAACATCTATTTTCATAACATCCTCCTAAAGTAGTTCTATTTCTACTGTTTTTTTATTACTATCTATTTTCTTTATAAAATGCTCATTATAAGGAACTAATACTTCTTTTTTATCTATTAGTAATCTTATTATTTTATAATTACTACCCGTATTATCTATAGATAATACTTTTCCTTTATCATTGACTTTGTATTCTTTATAGTTAATATCAAAGTCTTCTAATGGTGTGAGTGATAAATAACTATTGTTTATATATACCTTCTTTTTAATTAAAAATAATACTTCATTAATATTATTATAATCATTTAGTAAAACCATATCATAGTTCTTATGTTTTCTATAACTTCTAATCTTATATTCTATATCATCTATTAATAAGTTATTATCTACTTTAAATATCTTCTTCTTAACTTGTTCATCTAAGTTAGATATTATTCTAATCTCCCCTTTTATTCCATGCGTAGATACTATAGTACCTATATATAGTTTATTCATCTTTCTTACCTAATTCGTATAATAAAACAGAAGTAGCTATAGCAACATTTAAACTCTCTACATCATTACTCATAGGTATATATAAATTCTTATCACTAAGTTCTAAGTATTCTTTTCTAACTCCACTACCTTCATTACCTACTAGTAATGCAAAACGTTTTTTATCAGCTACAGTTAATTCTTTAGCATCAGTTCCATATTCTACCCTAGTAGCATAAATAGGTATTTTTAACTCTTTTAGCATAGGTAATAATTCCTTAAAGTTATATGTAAAGATGGGAATATGAAAAAGAGTACCCTGTGTAGCTCTTACTACTTTAGGATTATATAAATCAACACAATCATTAGATAATATTATGGTATCTATATTAAAAGCTACAGCACTTCTAACAATAGCACCCATATTACCAGGGTCTTGTATTTCATCAAGTAATAATAATCTACTACCAATAGTAGTATCATCTAATTTACTACAAACACCCATTATCTTTTGGGGAGTTTCCACGTTACTTATCTTTTTCATAACTTCATAACTTACTACCGTATAAGGAACATCAAAAGGAGTTACTTCACCTTCACATAATATAATTTCTTTTAATTTATTATGTTGATATGCCTCTATAACTAAATGACGTCCTTCAACTAAAAATTCGCCATACAAATCACGATATTTCTTTCTACTTAATCTTTTTAAATATTTAACCTTTTCATTATCAAAACTAGTAATTACCATAATTTCTCCTATCTATCATTTGTTAATGCTCTATATTTTTTATAATCTTTAAAATTTTCTTCTACTATCATCCAGAATCTTTTAGAATGATTTGCTTCTACTAAATGGGAAAGTTCATGATATATAACATAATCTAAGCAATTAATATCTTTAGTAATAAGTTCTAGATTAAGAGTAATAACATGTGTCTTAGTATTACATACACCCCACCTAGTTTTCATCTTTCTAATACGTAAACTAGGTTCTGGAATACTTCTTGTAAAATTCTTATAACAAGTTTCTAAATGACTACTAAATAGTTTTAAAGCTTCCTTCTTAAACCACTTATCTATATCTATATTCCTATTTAAAAAAACTTTATTATCACCAAATCTTACTTCTTCTATATTAGTATATACTATATCATATCTCTTACCTAAATAGTAAAAATCATTCTTCTTATCTTCTAACATAGTAGTTCTATCAATCATCTTTTCAATACTTTTTCTATTAGAATCTATTATTCTTTTAATTTTATTATCACTAGTTAATATATTACAAGTAATATATATCTTTAAATCTTCTTTTACTTTAATATATAGATTCTTGGTAGTTCTTTTTTTAGTTACTATCACATCATAATCTTTACCATTATAATTAAACACCATATCACCACCATACGCCACTATTATACTAAATTATTAAAGGAAAATAAAGGATTTAACAAGAAAAAAGATACGGGATTTATATAAAAATGATTTATTCCCATACCTATATTAACTAAGAGTAAATAATATTAATTTTTTAAAGTACCAATATATTTTTATCAAGAAGAATAAAGAGCATATAGGAAGTTTAAAGTCAAAAAATACAAAGGAATATCAAAGCCTTTTTTACCAAAAACCTAGTCAAAGGTATTATCATCCCTTTACAAAAAAAGTAATTTTTATTTTACTTCTTCAAAAGCATAAATAAGTTATTATATATCTAGGAGATGATAACATGACAAAAACTAATTATATTAACATAATAAAAAAAGGGGGATTCTATACTGTCTATAATAATGACTGTTATATAATTAACTACCTTTTTAATTACAAAATAGTTAATAATAAAACAGGTTTTCCTATAAGTAGTATTAATAAAGTACTCAATACCCTAAATAGGAAAAAAATCAATTATATAATAGATAATAAGGAAGTTAAGTTTAATACTAATAATTATGAGCAATACTTAACAACTGGAGTTAATAATTATAATTTAATAAATAAGAAAAAAACATTAGAAGATTTTCAAAGTATATGTTTGGTATAAGAAATATTTTGCAGGAATACTTTTAG
>RKAV01000092.1 GCA_014846175.1 bacterium
AACTATTATAAGAAAAGTAAGAAAAGATAAATTATGTATTGGTTATAAGATGAAACGTAGTAGTTTTCCTATTAAAGATGATATAATACTAGATTTATATTTAAATATGATTATAACCATTAATTTTGGTTCTTCTTCGTTGTTTCAGGAGAAAATTAGGGATAATAATTTAGCAGTTGCTAATGGATATAACTTTGATAAAGCAGGTGATATTATAACTTTCTTAGTAGAAGCTGATGTTTTAGATGAAGATAACTATATGGCCATACTTAATGAAACATTAAATGATTTAAAAGGTGATGATAAAAGTTTAGAAAGAATTAAGAAAGTATGGATATCATCTGAAGTTATGAAGACGGATTATAAAGAAGCTATGGTTAATAATGTAGTAACAGACCTTAATTTATATCATGATTTTTGTGATAACTATGTAGAACTTATTAGAAATATGAATTCAGAAACGTTAAATAAAATAATTAAATGCTTGAACTTTGAAAATAGAGCATTAGTTAGAATGGTTAACAAGAAAAGGTCATAATAATAAAAAACTCAGACTAAAAATATAGTAGCTTGAGTTCTTTTTTTATAAATATTAAATTTTTTAAAATTTGTGAAAAAAAACCTGAAATTTAAAATTCGCTTTAAATTTATGCTGAATTTGCTAAATTCAGGGTATATATTAATCGTAAAAGACAAAATTCCTTAATTTTACGGCCTGAAAATGCAAAAATCGGTGTTTTGACTATCTAATTAAAAAGTGTTATTATCATTGCACGAAGGGAGGGAAAAGGTATGTATCTAAGAATTTTAAAAAGTAATGATGTAAAAAGATTCAATCAAATTACAGGGATAATATCAGATAAAGTATTTATCTGCAAAGAAGGACCTAAATACTATGCGATAATAGATGTAGATAACAAAATTGAAATTAGTAAAGAGATAGCTATTTTATTCTAGCTATTTTTATTATAGTTATAATAAGAGGTAAATAATTTATGACATAATAAAACCCTTATTTAATAAGGGTTAAATCATTAATGGTGCGGGTAACAGGAGTTGAACCTGCACGTCTATGACACTAGATCCTAAGTCTAGCGCGTCTGCCAATTCCGCCATACCCGCGAATAAAAATGGTGGACCCTGATGGACTCGAACCATCGACCGCCCGGTTATGAGCCGGATGCTCTAACCAACTGAGCTAAGGGTCCAGAACTTTCATTGCCATTTAATAGTATCATATTTTTTTTACACATGCAACACATTTTTGCTTTTTTGTATTAAAAATTTTTTTTGACCGTATTATTATAGGGTAGAAAATATGTATAAAGCAAAAGAATTGTCATTTTTTTCTTATGAATTAGATTTACTTTTTAACTTAGGTTGAGTAATTAATCATGAAATATATTTTGAATCTATAAAACCTTTTAAAGAATTACCAAATTCTAATCTATTATTAGCAATTAATAATTCGTTTGGAAATTTAGATAATATGTATAATAAAATAAAAGATTATGCTAAAGAACTAAAGGATAGTTGTTATTTGCTTTTAGTAGAAAATAATAAAAAAGAACTATTTTTATTAAATACTGCTAATCAAGATAGTCCTTATTTATATGGCTTTACACCTTTATTATGTATAGATTTATGTGAACATGCTTACTATTTAGAATATAAAAATGATAGGAATAGATATATAGAAGAGATATTAAAAATAATTAACTTTTCTTATGCTAATAAAATTTTTGCTGAAAAAAAGTAAAAAAGTCTATAAAACTGTTTGACTAGCCTGATAATTTATGGTAAAATCATGGTGTTTGTAGCAAGAGGAGACCTCTTTCTCAAACCGCATTAAAAAGGTAGAAACAAAAATTATTTTGTGCCTTAAGAGCGAGTCTTAAGTTAAAAAAAGGAGGTATTAAAATGTACGCAGTTATTAAAACAGGTGGAAAACAATATCGTGTTAGTGAAGGAGACGAAATCTTTGTTGAAAAATTAGAAGTAGAAGATGGTAAAGATGTTACTTTTAATGAAGTATTAATGGTTAATGGAAAAGTTGGAACTCCTTATCTTGATGGTGCTAGTGTAACAGGAACTGTTCTAAAGCATGGTAAAGGTAAAAAAATCCGTATATTTAAGTATAAGAATAAGTCTAGAAGTAATCGTAAAACTCAAGGACATCGTCAACCTTATACAAAAATTAAGATTACTAAAATTAATGGATAATTATGATTAGTGTTAAAACAACAAAAGAAAATGGATTTTATAAGAAGATTGCAATATTAGGTCATGCTATGTATGATGATTATGGTAAAGACATTGTTTGTAGTGCAGCTAGTTCAATAGTTACTACTACTGTTAATGGAATTTTATCAATAGATAAAGAAGCGTTAACATATAAAGTAGGAAAAGTTGGATTAACAATTGATGTTTTAAAACAAGATAAAATAGTAGAACTATTAATTTGCAATATGATTTCTTTATTAAAAGAATTAGAAGAAAATTATAAAGATAATATTGAGGTAAAGTAAGGAGGAATAAACGTGGAATTATTAAAGTTAAACATTCAGTTTTTTGCCCATAAAAAAGGACAAAGTTCAACTTCAAATGGACGTGATTCAATTGGTAGACGTTTAGGAGCAAAAGCAGCTGATGGTGAATTCGTAACAGCTGGTAGTATTCTTTATCGTCAAAGAGGAACAAAGATTCATCCTGGAGTTAACACTAAGCGTGGTAATGATGACAGTATCTTTGCAACTGTTGATGGTATTGTTAAGTTTGAACGTTTAGGAAAAGACAAAAAGCAAGTATCTGTTTACCCAGTTGCTGAGTAATACAGCTGCTTTTTTTCTTTTAAAAAGAAAGGAAGATAAATATGTTTGTAGATGAGGTAGTATTAAAAGTAATAGCAGGAAGTGGTGGAGATGGTTGCACTGCTTTTAGAAGAGAAAAATATATCGCTTACGGTGGACCTTATGGTGGAAATGGTGGACATGGAGCAGATATTATCTTTAGAGTGGATGAAGGACTTCATACTCTACTTGATTTACGTTATCAAAAATTAATAAAAGGTGAAAAAGGAGAAAATGGTAAGGGTAAAAATCAGCATGGAAAAAGTAGAGAGCCAGTTATTGTTAAGGTACCACAAGGAACTGTAATATCTGATGTTGATACAGGCTTTATCCTAGCAGATTTGAAAGAAAAAGATGCATCATTTATTGTAGCTCATGGAGGACGTGGAGGACGTGGTAATACGGCCTTTAAAACTCAAGCTAATACAGCACCAAACTTTTCTGAAAATGGTGAACCAGGAGAAGAAAGAGAGATAAAAGTAGAATTGAAACTTCTAGCTGATGTTGGTCTTGTTGGTTTACCTAGTGTTGGAAAAAGCACTATTATTTCTAGTGTTTCTAAAGCTAAACCAAAGATTGCTGATTATCCATTTACTACTCTTCATCCACATTTAGGAGTAGTTAGAGCATCTAATAATGATACTTTTGTTATGGCCGATTTACCTGGGCTAATAAAAGGAGCAAGTAATGGTGAGGGATTAGGTGATAGATTCTTAAAACATATTGAAAGAACTAAAGTATTACTTCATGTTTTAGATATGTCTCATGAAGATCCTTTAAAAGACTATGACTTAATCAATAATGAATTAAAATCATTTAGTGAAAAGTTAATTAAAAAAGACATGATTATTGTTGCTAATAAAATGGATGTAGTAGGTAGTGAAGAAAAATTAAAAACTTTAAAAGAAAATATTAAAGATAAAAAGATATTCGCTATTTCTGCTTTTGAAAAAACAGGTTTACAAGAAGTAGTTGATTATTTAGAAGAAATAGTTTCTAAGAATAGAGAAGTTGATTTATATGATAATGAAGATTTTGAAGACTATGTTCTATATAAATTTAAGGAAGAAGAGCCATTTATAATTGAAAAGGAAGATGATTGCTTTGTTATAAAGGGTGATAAAGTAGAAAAACTATTTAAGATGACAAAGTTTAGCACTGAAGAAGGAATGCTTCGTTTTGCTAAGAAATTAAGAAGAATGGGAATTGATGAAAAACTAGAAGAAATGGGAGCCAAAGATGGTGACATGGTTAGAATACTAGACTTCTATTTTGAATTTAAAAATAATTAGTTAATTTTATACTTTTCTCGTAGCAAAATCACTTGTTAATCAATAAGTATTGTGATAATATGTAGCAAGAAAACTTGCTTAAAATAAAAAAAAGAAACATTTATTTGCAAGTGAATGTCTCCTTCAATTTTTTTGGGTTGACACTCTATCTTAATGAAGAGTGTCTTTTTTTAAGCTTTATTTACATTATTATGCTATTCATGAAAAAAGTATTTGACTTTTTACGACAAAACATGATAACATAATGTTGAGGTTGGTTGCAGTCCTATTATTATATTTGTGTCCATATTAAAACGATGTGGTATCCATAAATATTATGTCCTTGCTGCAACCACTCCATTTTTTAGTAGTAAGTATAAAGAGAGGAGAGCAGTACTCCGATCATTTCTCCTCTCTTTATACTTACTATATTTTAATATGTTTTTAATAAAGGACAAGATAAAATATTGACCTTATATAGAGACTTCATGGTTGGTGGAAATGAAGAAGAGATATTTTGTTACTACCTTTATGAGTAGAATTATGAAAAGTAATTCCGGGGTGACCGTTATTCTAAATAAAGTAAAATAGTGGATGGTACCGTGTTTTTAAGCACTCCTATGATTAGTCATAGGGGTGCTTTCTTTAGTGGGGGAAATAATATGGTAAAGGAAAAACTAAAAGAGTATTTCAAAAAGAATAAACAATCTGTTAGTATTAATGAATTAGTAAAAACATTAAAATTAACAGAAGAAGAAAAGAAAGTATTAGTAAAGAACTTATACGAACTAGAAAAAGAAGGTAATCTTATTTATACTGCTGATAATAAGTATCTTCCTGTAGCAGAGGACTTCTATTTACAACATGGTATAGTAAAACACTCAAATAAAGGAAGAATTTATGTAGATATAGGAAATGGTATGAGAATTCATCTTTCAGATAAATTCTTAGAAAAAGTAGCAACTGGTGATACTGTATATGTAAAAAAGAAAGAAGAAAACAGTAAACATAATAAATATCATGAAGGAGATGTTGTCCGAATTGTTAAAGAAGAAGAAAATAACTCTTCTTCAACCTTAATAAAAGGAGTACTTGAAAGGGATTATGAGAGTAATAGATTATTTTTAAAAAAAGATAATCATAAATATTATGTAACACCTTCTAAAACAGCTAGTGCTTATCCTTTTGATACTGTTACTATCTTAGTAAATAATAATACTAAAGAAATAGAAGTAAAAAATATTATTAAAAGAAAACATGATAAACATGTATTTGAATGTAGTTTAAAAAATGGTGTAAAATGTTGGAAGCCAGTTGGTACTGAATACTTTGAAATACAAGAAAAACCAAAAGATGATGAGTTAATAGGTAAAAGAGTATTAGCAAGTTTAAGTAAAGATAAAGATAAGTATAGTATCAATATAGAAAAAGAAATTAAAGGTCAATCTAAAATGGAAAAAGTGATAACATCATCATTATTAGAACATGGATTTAGTGATACTTTTTCTTCTAAAGCACTGCATGAAGCTTCTAAAGCGATTCTTAAAACTGATAATTATCAAAGACGAGACTTGCGAAATTTGGAAACATTTACAATCGATTCATATCATGCTAAAGATTTAGATGATGCTATATCATTAGTAAAAGAAAAGAATGGTTTTACTCTATATGTCTCTATTGCTGATGTATCATTCTATGTTAGACCAGAAATGCAATTATTTGAAGAAGCTCTTAATAAAACAACTTCAGTATATCCTGCTAATCAAGTTTCACCAATGTTACCACCAATTTTATCGAATGGTGTTTGTTCACTGAACCCTAATGAAGATAAATATGCCCTTACCCTAAAAGTTGTTCTAGACAATATGGGTAATAGTAAAGATTTTGAATTATTTCCTAGCATTATTAGAAGTGATTTAAAGATGAGTTATCAAAAAGTTGATGATTTATTATTAGGTAAAGATAAACCATTTGCTTATCTACCACATTATGAAACATTAACTAATATGTATTGTTTAGCTAACCTTTTACAAAATAAAAGATTAGAAAAAGGAATGTTAGGGCTAGAAGATGTAGATATTAACTTTGATATAGATGACTTAGGAAACCCCTTATCAATTTCTGAAAGAGCAAGAGGACCAGCTACTTTGATAATCGAAAACTTTATGTTATTAGCAAATCAAACAGTAGCAGACTTTGCCTATTATTTAGGTCTACCTTTTGTTTATAGAAATCATGAAGGACCAAGTTTTGCTAAAAAGAAGAACTTAGAATCAGACCTTCATAAAATAGATAAGAGAATAAGACATATTCCTAATATAGATGATCCAATTAAAATGCAACAATTTTTCTTGACAGTTACTAAAGGAAAGACGGAAGAAGAAATTAAAATTCTTTCGGAAATATTTATTAAAAACTTTCAAAGAGCATACTATAGTGAACAAAATATAGGACATTATGGGTTAGTTATGCCAAGATATGCCACCTTTACTTCACCAATTAGAAGAAGTAGTGATTTATTAAATCATCTTTTCTTAAATGAAGTTTTAAGATATAATGGACATGATGTTTCATTAGATGAAATTAAGAAAAACTTATCCTCTATAACTGAACATTTGTCAGTTATGCAAGAAGAACAAGAACAAGTAGAAAATGAAGTTAATTTCTATTTACTAAAGAAATATAGTAAGGAATTTAATGGAATGGTACTTCCTGCTAATTTAAATTTTTTAAGAGAAGATATGGCTTATTTAAAAACAGATAATTTGATACCTGGTATTATTAATAAATCTAGTAGATATCAAATAAATACTACTGCTGGTACACTATATGATAAAAAAATAGATAAATTATATCATATAGGGGATAGGGTAGATGTAGAAATAAAAGATAAGTCTAGTAATAAAAATCAAATAGTATTTGATTTAGTAGAGAAAGAAAAAATATTAATAAAGAAATAGGAGAATTAAGATGAAAAATATTAAAGAAGATAAAGTATTAATGCCACTTAACCATAGTTGTGCACATTTGCTTGCAGAAGCAGTAAAGAAATTATATCCAGATGCTAAGTTTTGGGTAGGACCAGTTATTAGTGATGGCTTTTACTATGATATTGATTTAAATGGAAAGACTTTAACTGATGAAGACTTACCTAAAATTGAAAAAGAAATGAAAAAAATTGCTAAAGGTAATAAAAGAATTGTAAGACATGAATTAACAAAAGAAGAAGCATTAGAAATGTTTAAAGATGACCCTTATAAAATTGATCTTATTAATGAGTTTCCAGATGGTGAAGTAATTACTTGTTATACCCAAGGAGAATTTACAGACCTTTGTCGTGGGCCACATGTTGAAAGTACTAAAGAATTAAGAAACTTTAAACTGTTAAAATGTAGTGGAGCTTATTATAAAGGAGATTCTAAAAATAAAATGCTTCAAAGAATCTATGGTGTATGTTATCAGAATGAAGAAGATTTAGCAGAACACTTACAAATGTTAGAAGAAGCTAAAGAAAGAGACCACCGAAAATTAGGAAAAGATTTAGGAATCTTTATGATGTCTGATCTTGTTGGAAGAGGACTTCCTTTATGGTTACCAAATGGTTATACATTATGGCGTACTATTCAAAACTATATAACAGAAAAAGAAGTAAGTCATGGTTATCAACATGTTCATACACCTGACTTAGGTAGTGTAGAATTATATAAAACATCAGGACACTGGGATCATTATAAAGATGATATGTTCCCTGCTATGGAGTTAGATGAAGAAGCCTATGTACTAAGACCAATGAATTGTCCTCATCACATGGTTATTTATGGTAATAGACTTCACTCTTATCGTGATTTACCAATTAGAATAGCAGAAATAGCTAATGACTTTAGATATGAAGCAGCAGGAGCAGTTAAAGGTATTGAAAGAGCAAGATCATTTACCCAAAATGATTCACATATCTTCTGTACTAAAAAACAAATTGAAGAGGAATTTAAAGGCGTATTAAACTTAATTTTAGAAGTTTATAAAGACTTCCATATTACTGATACTAAATTTAGATTATCACTAAGAGATAAAAATGATAAAGAAAAATATTTTGACGATGATGAAATGTGGAATAGTGCAGAAACAGCATTAAGAAAAGTATTAACAGATTTAAAAGTTGATTTTATCGAAGCAGAAGGTGAAGCAGCTTTCTATGGACCTAAGCTTGATATTTTAATTAAACCAGCTGTAGGTAATGAAGTAGCACTATCAACTATTCAGTTAGACTTTTTATTACCAAGAAGATTTAATCTAACTTATATAGCTGAAAATGGTGAAAAAGAAACACCAGTAGTTATTCATAGAGCAGTACTTGGTTCACTTGATAGATTTATTGCTTTTCTTCTTGAAGAAACGAAGGGTAATTTACCTTTATGGTTAGCACCTATCGGAGTAGAAGTTATTCCTGTATCTAGTGAACATCATTTAGAATATGCTAAAAATGTTTATCAAAGATTACTTGCTGAAGGAATTAAAGCAGAATTAGATAGTCGTAATGAAAAACTTGGTTATCGTTTAAGAGAAGCTCAAACAAGAAAGATTAAGTATACTCTAATATTAGGAGATAATGAAAAATTAGATAGAACAGTTAGTTATCGTTTACATGGTGAGAAAGATACTACAGCCGTTAGTATTGATGAATTTGTTAAACTTTTAAAAAATGAGATAGAAAATAAAGATTAGGTTTTGTCCTAATCTTTTCTAATTGAAAAGATGATAAAGTTTGATATAATTATCTTAAGATAGGAATGATATTATGAAACAAAGAGATAAAGCTCTTGATTTAATGAAAAGTATATTAGTAGTACAAATGATAATTGCTCATATAACATATTTCTTTTGTAAAGAAGGTCAAGTGTCACTTATTGGACTTTATACTAATTTAATAGTTTTTTCCGGTCTTATGTTTACCTTTGGTTATGTTTGTTATAAAGCATATCTTACTAAAGATAATATTAATCTAAAAAGAAAATTAACAAAAAGATTTATTATAACAATTATTGCTTATTACATATCTGGGGTTGCTTATACTGTTTTAATAGAGAAAACGTTTGATTTAAATATTTTAATTAAAATTTTATCTCTTCAAAAAATACCAAAGTATTCTGAATTTTTATTAAGTTTTGCTTTTACTTATCCACTTATTTATATATTTAGTAAATTATCAAAGAAGCTAACTAATATTCATTACTTAATACTGGCATTATTATCCTTAGCTTTTACTTTCATTAATTATAGTCTTATTAAAATACCTCTTATTGGTGTTTTTATAGGTACATCTTCTTTTGCTTCTTTTCCTATTATTCAGTATAGCAGTTATTTTTTAGCAGGAGAGTATTTAGCTAAAGAAGATAAAGTAATTGATAAAACTATATTAGGTATATCTATTCTTGGTTTTATACTATTTATTGGTTATATTTTTGCTTTTAAAGACTTACCAAAGAGATTCCCTCCATCCTTATTTTGGATTATAGGTGGCTACTTATTTGTTTATACTTATTTTATATTAAGTGAAAACTTAGTTAATCTTCTAAAAACAAAGTTAATTTTATCAATAGGTACAAACTCCTTAATCTATCTAGTAGCAAGTAATTTAATTATTTTTTCTTGTCATAATATATTATATAGATTAGATATAACATTTACAGGAATTTATCAGTTACTACTTATTTTAACTATTTTCCTTCTTTGTCTTACATGTTCTTATCTATATATTAATATTTTAAATAAATTAAAAAGCCATCACAATTGATGACTTTTTATTAATTTTGTGTACCGTGATAAAGTTCTTCTTTTAAAGTATCAAGATTTTGATTCATTAAAGTAACATAATCACTTTTATTTTTCCTTGCTTCTTCTGTTAATAAATTCATGTGTTTAAATGATATTTGTGAAATAGTATTTGGATATTTATTAATAATATTTTGTATATTTCCAGTTGTTTTATCTTCTTCATAAGTAAATATCTTAGTGATTTTTCCTTGTTTAATTAAATTATCAATCTCCTTTAATTCCTTATCAGAAGTATCATTATTAAGTAAATAAACTTTTACCCCATACTTCTCTAAATACTTATAAGCAGAATTTGTTGCTACAATTGTTTTATAAGGAGCATTTTCAACTGCTAATCTAATATTGGCATCTAACTCAGAAACAGTTATTTTTAAGTTTTCATAGTTTTTATCTATTTCTTTACGTAAATAATTATTTTCTACATATTCTTTTAAACTAATTCTAACATTCTGACACATCATTAACATGAAAGAGGGATCATTCCATAGTTCTTCCGTATTATTATTATTTTCTAAAACATAAGAGCTATCTATAATCTTTAAATCGCTATTATAATCAAGTAATTCTATAGCAAGGTCTCTTTCTCTTTCAATTAAACCGGTATAAATTAATAAATCTTGATTAGCTAAGTCCTTTTTTCTTTTAGTAGTTAATTTATAAGTACTAGTATTAACACCAT
>RKAV01000026.1 GCA_014846175.1 bacterium
CATATATGGCAACAAGACCATAATGGTTATACACATCAAGACCCAGGATTTTTAAATCATATTGTTACTAAAAAGGCTGATATAGCAAGAATATATCTTCCCCCTGATGCTAACTGTCTGCTTTCTACTTGTAATCATTGTATTAAGAGTAAGAATTATATAAACGTAATTGTTGCATCTAAGCATCCTAGTATGCAGTGGTTAAGTATGGATGAAGCTATTAACCATTGTAGTAAAGGTATTGGTATATTTAACTGGGCTAGTAATGATTTAGGATATGAACCTGATATAGTAATGGCTTGTTGTGGCGACACACCAACACTAGAAACCCTAGCAGCAATTTCTATTCTTCATAAGTTTTTCCCAGAAATAAAGATTCGTTGTGTAAATGTCGTAGATTTGATGAAGTTACAATCAAATCTAGAACACCCTCATGGTCTAACTAACCAAGATTATGATATGTTATTTACCAAAAATAAACCTATCATTTTTGCCTTCCATGGATATCCTTCTTTAATCCATCAATTAACTTATAAACGAGAAAATGATAATATGCATGTCCATGGTTATATTGAGGAAGGTACTATTACTACACCATTTGATATGCGTGTCCAAAATAAGATAGATAGATATCATCTAGTAATGGACGCTTTAAAATACTTGCCAAAACTAGGTAGTAGAGCTACTCCTTTATACGAATGGTGTAAAGATAAACTTGTTAAACACAATAACTATATAAGAGAATATGGTGAAGATATGGAAGAAGTACAAAACTTCGTATGGCATGATATCAATAAAGATATTGAAGTATTGTGGTAATATTTATATACAAAACAAAATCAAGGTTTAGACTTAACTATCCTTGATTTTATTTTAGTCATGAAAGCAACTACCACCAATAAATTCCCTTAAAATAGAATCATCTGGTATTGCTTCACTTGGTATCGGTAATATTAACCTAAATAAATTTAATAATCTTTTCGCTTCATCATAGTAAATAGAATCTTCATCTACTGAAAAAAGTAATGGTTCTACATAAGTTTTTAATACTCCAAGCTCATAAATTAAAGCTGTATTGATAGTAGAATCTGCTTCATCCTGATATGGAAAAATATATTTTTCTTCACCACTTCTAACATTAGGCCAAATAGCTATTGTATCAACAACGTCATATCCCCTAGTTCTACTATCCCTAATAATTCTTCTTAAAAGGCGATTATCTGTTGTCGAAAAACGATTATGAGAATCTATATTAAGTTCTGTTAAAGCTGATAAATATATTTTATATTTATTCTTAGTAGGTATTTTATCTAAAACTTTAGGATTAAGTGCATGAATACCTTCTATTAATAAAATATCATTTTTTTCTAATTTCATTTCTCTAACAAATTCTTTACTACCTTCAATAAAACTATAAATAGGTGTTTTTACTATCTCTCCCTGCAATAATGAAGATACTTGTTCAGTAAGCAATTTATGATCAACTGCTTCAAAGCACTCATAGTCTTTTTCCCCTTTTTCATTAAGTGGTGTTTCATCACGTTCTACAAAATAATCATCCATACTTATCATCTTAGGATTTAAACCAAAACTTCTTAAGAACATACATAATTTTCTTGTAGTAGTTGTTTTACCACTAGAAGAAGGACCAGCTAAAAGAATAATTTTCTTATCTTTTTTATTTGCTACTATAGTTTTTGCTACTTCTAATAACCTATTACTTTGTAATGTTTCATCTATTCTTATTAAATCCTCTACTTGTCCTCTTGAAACAATACCATTCAACTCCGAAAGATTAGAAACATGCATAAGTTTTGCCCAATCATGACATTCTTTAAATACTTTAAACATATTAGGATGATGTTTATATTCTGTTATAGTATTTTTAGAATAAACTGTTGGAAACTGTAAAATAAAACCATTGTCATTTAAATAAGTTAATTTGAAATCTCTTAATAGTCCTGTTGATGTTGGCATATAATGATAAAAATAATTATAATAACTACCTAATCTATACAAAGTAATAAATGTATTAGTATTATATTTCATTATGTTAGCTTTAGCATTGTCTTTGATAGCTTCAAAATACTTAATTGCACTTATTCTTTCAACACTAACTTTAGTTATATCAAGATTTTGTTCTACTAAATATAACATTTTTTTAGCTATAGACTTAACTAATGTATCACTAACTGGGAATGTTGTTTCTATATAAATACCTTTATCTAGTGAATGTTGAACAATTATATTAGCTTTTTCTCCATAAAGTTCTTTAACTGCTACTAATAAAAGAAAAGTAAGTCCTGCAATATGTGTTCTATTACCAACTCTTGAATTTAAATCAAAAAATTCTATCTCACAAGTATCATGAATACTATAGCTAAGTTCCCTATAAGTATTATTAACTCTTGCTATAATGATAGGAAAACGATATTTATCATTATAATTTTTACTAAGCTGTAATAGTGTTGTTCCAATAGGAATCTTTTCTTCCTTACCATTAACTTTAACTTTTATTTCCTCTATCATGAGTTCACCCCTTATTCTTAAATAATTATAACATTTATATTCTAAGATGTAAATTGTGCAAAATATGATGAATTATTTTAAGTATATTTAATTATATTTACGGATATAGTATTTTTAGAAAGGAAAAGATTAATATGAGTTTAATTCCTATGATAGTTGATAAAGAGATTGGTGGAGAAAGAAGTTATGACATATTTTCAAGATTATTAAAAAATAGAATAATTCTTCTATCTGGTGAAATTGATGATATTTTAGCAAATACTGTAGTAGCAGAACTATTATATCTTGATTCACTAAGTCATGACGATATTTCTATTTATATTAATTCTCCTGGAGGTAATGTTACATCGGGATTTGCAATTTATGATACAATGAACTTTATTAAAAGTGATGTTTCTACCATTTGTCTTGGAATAGCAGCAAGCATGGCAGCTTTCTTATTATCTAGTGGAAAAGAAGGAAAAAGATATGCTCTACCTAATAGTGAAGTTATGATTCATCAACCACTAGGTGGTGCAAGTGGACAAGCTACTGAAATAAAGATTGCTGCTGAACATATTTTAAAGACAAAGAAAAAGCTTAATGAGATTCTTGCTAAAAACACAGGAAAATCTATTAAGCAAATAGAAAATGATACTGATAGAGATAATTATTTAACAGCTGATGATGCGAAAAATTATGGTCTTGTTGATAAAATACTAACTACTACTCCATAAACTTAGAAGCTAGCTCTTTAATCTTTCTAAAGCGGTGATTTAATCCTGATTTAGAAATAAATCTACCCGTCTCTTTTTCAATAATTTCACTTAATTCCTTTAGGGAAGCCTCTTTATATTTTTCACGATAATAAAGAGCTTCTTTTGTTTTATCGTCTAATAAATCTAAAGCATTATTTTCTTTAAGTACTTCTATTTGTTTAATTTGTTCTAATGCACTAGCAATTATTCTATCCATATTTGCCTGTTCACAATTATTAAGTCTATTAGTTTGATTTTTCTTATCACGATAAATTCTAACATTTTCATAATATAAAACAGCATTTGTAGCATCAACAATCTTTAAAAAATCACTTATTTTTTCTGCTTCTTTTAAGTAAAGCATATAACTGCGATCTCTATTAAGCATTTTTATATTTAAATTATAAGAGTTTAATATTTTTTGTACATAAACAGCTTCCTCCGGATAATCAATTAATATTTCCATATGATATCTTGAAGTTTTTGGATCATTAACACTACCACCATTTAAAAAAACACCTTTTAAATAAGCCTTAGTTTCTAATTTACCATCAAAGAAGTAATCAGGAGCCACTTCTTTTTGATAAGCTACTAAATCGAGTAAAAACGAACTACCTTGAACTATTTCCAAAACATGTAAGTCATTTTTGGTAAAGTTATTACTGTTTTTAGTATATTCCCTATATTTAATTACCTTAAACATATCTAATATATTTTTAAAATAATTAATTATATCTACATTCTCATTAATAAGTTGTAGTTTATCCTCATACCAACTAGCATTATTACGAACAAACCCTGCCAATATAGAATACTTCTCTGTTTCTGACAAATCTTTAGAAACTATCTCTTCTTTTATTTTGGTTGTAAAAGACATTCTATCACCTCATTAAATAAGAAAATATTAGTGAACTTAATTTTTGACTATGATGTTTCAAAGTATTATCAGCTATAGTAAGTAAATCAGCTTCGATAAATTCTACATCTAATGATTTTAAAACAGCATAATCAATTTTTACTGGATCTTTTCTCTCTTTATTAGCATACTTTTCTGCCATTTCTTTTGATATAGGAGAATTAGAAGCAATAACAGCATCTAATTTATGAATACCTAGATATTGATTTATCAGTTTAACATGGTCACTAACAGTAAAGTTATCTGTTTCACCAGGTTGAGTTACTATATTACAAACATACATAATAGGAGCTTTTGCCTTATCAAGAGCTTTTATTACTTTTTTAGCTAATAGATTAGAAAATAAGGAAGTATATAAACTACCCATACTCAAAAGAATAAGATCAGCTTCATTAATAGCTTCAATAACTTCATTTAAAACATGAGGTTCATCTTTATAAAATAATTTTTTAATCTTTTTAGTAGTTTTAGTAATCATTTCTTCCCCTTCAATAATATCACCATCAATTGTTTCACCCATTAAAGTTACATTCTCGTCTTCAGTTAAAGGAAGTATCTTACTTTTTACATCTAATAAAATAGATAACTCTTCAATAGATGACTTTAAACTACCAGTAATATCAAGTAGCGAAGTTAGTATTAAATTACCAAGTGCGTGGCCATCTAAATCGCTAGTAGTATGAAAACGATACTCCAACATTTTTTTAATATTTTTATCAGTACCTGACATACTAGTAATTACTTTTCTAATATCACCTACTGCTGGAATGTGAAATTCTTCACGGAGTTTTCCTGTACTTTTACCATTATCTGCTACTGAAATAACTGCCGTAATATCAAGAGGAAAGTCTTTTAATCCTGCTAAAAGATAAGATATTCCTTTACCACCACCAAGAACTACAACTTTTTTATTCATGAATATCCTCCCTTACTTTCAAAGCACATCTAGCTGCTTCACTCATAGCAATAACAATTTGATAATGTGGTTTAAAAACACAATCACCTACTGCATAAATACCTTTTTGTTTCGTTTCAAAATTATCATCTACTTCTATATAAGAATCTTTTGATAATATATTTAAATCGTTTAAAAAATCAGTATTAGGTATTTGACCAATACATACAAATACTGCTTCACAATTAATTAATTCTTCACTTTTTAATTTGATTCCTTCTAAATTATCTTCACCAATAAAAGATAACACTTCACCAAGTTTAAAGGAAACATTTTCTAACTTTTTTACTTTGTTTATAAGGCCTCCTTTTGCCCTAAGTTTATCACGTCTATGAAGAATAGTTACAGTTTTTACTATAGGACTAAGATAAATTGCTGATTCTAAAGCACTATCTCCTCC
The DNA here is from genome assembly GCA_014846175.1 of bacterium. Taxonomy (GTDB): domain Bacteria; phylum Bacillota_I; class Bacilli_A; order RF39; family UBA660; genus Onthousia. The sequence continues at coordinate 5,538 of RKAV01000026.1, forward strand.
ACCTACTACTACAACATTTTTATCTTTATATAAATTTCCATCACAAACAGCACAAAAACTAAGACCATGATTAAGATACTTATCCTCAAATAATACATTAAGCTTTTTAGATTTTCTTCCCGTTGCAATTATAACTCTTAAAGTGGAATAGGTATTTTTATCAGTAATTATTTCTTTTTCTACTCCTTTATTTTCTATCTTTTCTACTTTTTCAAAAATAACTGGTATCTCCAACTCTTTAACTTGATTTAAGATAGAAATAGCTAAATCACTACCAGATACATTAGAAAAACCAGGATAGTTTTCTATCTTATCATTAGCTACTATTTGTCCACCAGGCATTGATGACTCAAATATTGCACAAGATACACCACTTCTTTTCAAATATATAGCAGCAGTCATACCTGCCACTCCACATCCTATTATTAAAGTTTCATACTTCATGTCTAATTCCTCCCTCTTGATATAAATTTTCAAATTTTTTAGATTTTATATTTCTTATAAAACAGAAATAGATACCACATAGTATCATTATAATGGAAACTACCTGAGCCATTTTTATGGGACCTAACATCAAACTATCCGACCTCATCCCTTCAACAAAAAATCTAGTTGCTCCATACCAAATCAAATATAGTCCTGTTAAAAAACCAACTTTAAGGTATGGATAAAAGCGTGTTAAAAAAAGCACTACGAACCCTAACAAATCTAAGATAGATTCATACAGAAAGGTAGGTTGATAATAGTTCCCATCTATATACATACCATTTATAATAAATTGTGGTATATGCATATTAACAAGTTCTTGTTTAGTTGTTATAGCACCATAAGCCTCCTGATTAAAGAAATTTCCCCATCTACCAATAGCTTGTGCTAAAATTAATCCCACTACTACAATATCTAAAAATTTTAGATTGGAAACTTTATTTTTATGCGAATAATATAAAACAAATATTAATCCAGCTATTATTCCACCATGAATTGCAAGACCTCCATGCCAAACAGCAAATATTTCTAAAGGATTCTTAGAATAGTATCCCCATTCAAAAATAACATAGTATAGTCTTGCACCTAATATACCAAATATTATTACATAATAAATAGTATCTATTAAGAAGTCCTTATCTATATTTTGTTTTCTAGCTTCTTTAATTATTAAATATGTAGCAGAAACAATAGCTAATAAAATGAAAATTGTATAATAATAAATTTTAATAAAGCCTAGATCTAATAACATTCTATTCATTTTTAAATCTCCTAATTAAGGGCTTTATAACTATATCTTCCATTATAAAATTCATAATGGAAATAAGAATAGAAATAATCAAAGCCACCCAAAAATCTTTCAAATCAAAGTGACTACCAAGTATCCAATCTACTAATTTCAAAACAAATAAGTTTATGAAGGGATAAAATAATCCTAAAGTAATACCAGTTATAGGTATAGTTAAACTAACTAATATTGGTTTAACAGTTTTATTTAAGATATAGAGAATGAAAGTAGCTAGTATACTATATAGTAATGGATGGACACTATCTATATAAAATGATTTAAATAAACTACCTACTATTATGAAGACTAAAGAATAAGATATGAAATAGAGTAACCACTCTATAGATCTATTTAGTCTTTCTTTTCCTTTTGATAAGATAACAATTTTCATCTTTATCCTCCTATAAAATTTTTTTTAGGAATTGTCCAGTGTAAGAATTCTTTTCTTTGCTAATATCTTCAGGTGTACCAGTAGCAATTATCTCACCGCCTAAATCTCCACCTTCTTTTCCTAAATCAATAATATAATCAGCACATTTTATAACATCCAAGTTGTGTTCAATTACTATTACCGTATCATTATTATCTACTATTTTTTGTAAAATTGCAAGTAACCTCTTTATATCATCAGTATGAAGACCTGTAGTTGGTTCATCTAAAACAAATAGTGTTTTTCCTGTTGCTTTTTTCTGTAATTCCTTAGCAAGTTTTACTCTTTCTGCTTCTCCTCCTGATAATGTAGGAGCACTTTGTCCTAATTTTACATAGCCTAGTCCAACATCTTCTAAAACTTGAAGCTTATTTTTTATTTTACTATGATTTTCAAAGAATTTTAATGCTTCATGTACTCGCATATCTAAAACATCAGCAATATTCTTCTCTTTATATTTTATTTTTAAAGTCTCTTGATTATAACGAGTTCCATGACAAACTTCACAAGGAACGTAAACGTCTGGTAAAAAGTGCATTTCTATTTTCTTTACACCATCACCACGACAAGCTTCACATCTACCTCCTTTTACATTAAAGGAAAATCTATTTTTCTCATAACCAAGCATCTTTGCTTCTTTAGTAGTAGTAAACAAATCCCTAATATCATCAAATACGCCTGTATAAGTAGCAGGATTACTTCTAGGAGTACGTCCAATTGGTGTTTGAGATATATCTACTATCTTATCTATATTTTCAAGTCCTAATATTTTATCATGTTGTCCTGGCTTATTCTTACTATGATAAACATAATTCATCGCACTTTTAACTAATATTTCATTAATTAAAGTACTCTTTCCACTACCACTTACTCCTGTAATACAAGTAAACGTACCAAGAGGTATCTTAGCAGTAATATTTTTTAGATTATTTTCTCTTGCTCCTTTAATAGTTATATATTTACCATTACCTTTTCTTCTATTTTTTGGTATTTCAATACATTCTTTCCCACTTAAATATCTACCAGTTATACTTTTATCATTTTGCATAACCTCTTGTGGTGTACCAGCTGCTACAATTCTTCCACCTTCATCTCCTGCTTTTGGTCCTACATCTACTAAATAATCAGCAGCAAGCATAGTGTCAGTATCATGTTCTACTACAATTAAGGTATTACCTAAGTCACGCATATCAAGTAAAGATTTAATTAAACGATCATTATCTCTTTGATGTAAACCGATACTTGGTTCATCAAGTACATATAATACACCTGTTAATCTAGAACCTATCTGAGTAGCTAATCTAATTCTTTGAGCTTCCCCACCTGATAAAGTAGCAGCACTTCTAGCTAGTGTTAAATATTCAAGACCTACATTCTTTAGAAAAGTTAATCTAGATAAAATTTCTTTTAATAATAAATCAGCTATTTTTAATTGTTCTTCACTAAGTTTAAGCTCTGTAAAGAAAGGTATCAAATCTTTTATACTCATACAAGTTAATTCATAGATATTTTTTCCACCAACTAATACTGATAAAACATTATCTTTTAATCTAGAACCTTTACAAGCTTCACAGGTATGTTCAATCATAAACTTTTCTAACCATTCTCTAATCCAAGTACTAGATGTTTCCATATATCTTCTCTCTAAGTTATTAATTATTCCTTCATAATAATCTACTTGATGAAAATGATTACCACTCTTGGACTTATAATCAAATAGTATTGGTTCATCACTACCATATAAAATTAAATCTTTTTCTCTATCAGTTAATTTCTTAAAAGCCTTTTTAGTACTTATCTTATAATGTTTACAAAGACATTCTAATTTTTTATAATAAATTCCATCAGTATCATCACCTAATGTTACAATAGCTCCCTCTTCCAAACTTAAATCTTTATTTGGTATTACTAAATCAGGATCCATTTGTAATTTTACTCCTAGTCCTTTACACTCTTCACAAGCACCATAAGGAGCATTAAAACTAAAGATTCTAGGTTCTAGTTCTGGTAATGAAAAATCACAATAAGGACAAGCAAAATCTTCAGAAAAAACTAATTCTTTTGCTAAATTAAATTGAACTACTACTTTTCCATGTCCTAGTTTCAAAGCATTTTCTATTCCTTCACTAAGTCTTCCTCTAATATCATCTTTTAATATTAATCTATCTATAACTACTTCAATATTATCTTTTTTATTTTTATCTAATTCTATATTATCAGATAAATCATACATTTCTCCATTAATACGAACTCTAATATAACCTTGACTCATTAAATCAGCAAGTAACTCTTTATGAGTTCCCTTTTCTCCATAAACAGCTGGAGCTAATAAAACTATTTTTGTACCAAGGGGATACTCTAGTATTTTATTAGTTATTTCTTCTACACTCTGGCTTTTAATAGGAATATGATGTGTTGGACAATATGGTGTACCTACTCTTGCAAATAATAATCTTAAATAATCATATATTTCTGTAACTGTACCAACAGTACTTCGTGGATTTTTATTAGTTGTTTTTTGATCAATGCTAATAGCAGGTGATAAACCCTCAATAGAATCAACATCAGGTTTTTCACTACCACCCAAAAACTGCCTAGCATAAGCAGATAAACTTTCTACATATCTTCTTTGACCTTCTGCATAAATTGTATCAAAAGCTAAAGAACTTTTTCCACTACCGGAAAGCCCTGTCATAACAATTAGTTTATTCTTCGGAAGCTCAATATTTACATTTTTTAAATTATTCTCCCTTGCACCCTTTACTATTATCTTATCCATAGTAACACCTCATTTCGTTGTTAGTATAACACTTTTTTTAAAAAAAATATAATTTTATTGCCCTCTACTATAACATATTTAATAGTTTCCAGTGAAGTAGTATTTAAAAATTGTAAATTTTACTTATTAATCGTATACTTTTCTAAAAAATATATGCTATAATGAATTAGACAGTACAGGAGGTGAAACAATGAAAAAGTCTGAAATGATAGAGTCTATTGCAAATACTACAGGTTTAAGTAAATCTGAAGTTGAAAAAGTATTTACAGCAACTTTTGATTTATTCAAAAATGAACTTGTAAATGGAAATAAAGTATCTGTAGCTGGTTTTGGTGTATTTAAAATTTCTGAAAGAGCAGCTCGTGAAGGACGTAATCCTCAAACAGGTGCTACAATCCAAATCGCAGCTAGCAAGAATGTTGGATTTAAAGCTGGTAACGCTTTAAAAGAAGCTGTTAATAAATAATAAAAAAATCTTACCTTTAGGTAAGCTTTCAGATTGTTGACAAAGAGGCATGTTCAAAAAGGAATATGCCTCTTTTTTTGAATAGTTTTGATATTTTAATAAAAGTAGACATAATTAATGGCTGATT